>CAVHDN010000008.1:0-16989 GCA_963634315.1 Flexilinea sp.
TTCTCATAGAAAAGAGGCGCATTTCTCATAGAAAAGAGGCGCATTTCTAAAAGGGTGTAAAGACAGGTCTGAAACACTGCCAATATTTTTACATTTATTGCCGTAGCTGCAACCGTTTATTGCAACTTTGACGCAATCAATGCTATATATATAATTGTGTATTCAAGTTCCGAACTTGCGGAACTTGAATAAGGTGGGTTCTATAAATTCCCACCATAAAAGTTTTTTGCTGGTGGAAGCGCTTTCCCGCGCGTCATCCGTATATTATCTTCCCGTTCTTGTCCTCATAGGGCGCGAGGTCTTTGGCATACTGGTTCATGGCCCGCAGGCTCATGCCCATCGACGAGAAGCCCCCGTCGTGGTAGAGTGTCTGCATGGTGACCTTGCGCGTGAAGTCGGAGAACATCATCACGCAGTAGTCGGCGCAGTCATCGGCCGTGGCGTTGCCTAGTGGTGACATCTTGTTGGCGAAGTCCATCAGGTTTTCCATGTCCTTTATGCCCTTGCCCGCCGTTGTGGCCGTGGGCGACTGTGATATGGTGTTTATGCGCACGTGCTTCTCCCGACCGTAAATATAGCCGAAGCTGCGCGCTATGCTCTCGAGCATGCTCTTGGCGTCAGCCATGTCGTTGTAGCCGAAGAAGGTGCGCTGCGAGGCCACATAGGTGAGGGCCACCACCGAGCCGTATTCGGCTATGGCATCCTGCTTCTTGGCCACTTGCAGCATCTTGTGGAACGAGATGGCGGAGATGTCGAGCGTCTTCTGCAGATAGCCGTAGTCGAGGTCGTCGTAGGTGCGCTTCTTGCGCACGTTGGGGCTCATGCCTATGGAGTGGAGCACGAAGTCGATCTTGCCGCCAAGGAGTTGCACCGACTCCTCGAACACCTTCTCGAGGTCTTCCACGCTTGTTGCGTCGGCTGCTATGACGGGCGCGTTCAACTGTCGGCTCAGCTCGTCGATGGTACCCATGCGCAGGGCCATCGCGGTGTTGCTCAGCGTGATTTGCGCACCTTCTTCCACGGCCTTCACGGCCACCTTCCATGCTATCGACTCGGCGTTGAGGGCACCGAATATGATGCCGCGCTTGCCTTTAAGTAAATTGTGGGTCATAAGAGTTTCTGTTTGATATGTTTCGTAAATTCGGCACAAAATTACAACAAATGTGCAATATGGACAAATCTTTTCCCTCTTCTCGCTCTTTTTGCATTGTTGCAACACTTTTACGAAGTCCGGCAACGGCCCAGCCGAAAGAGTCGCCATGGCGTGAAGCCCCTTTAAATCGTGTTAACTAAACAAGAAAATGCAAAGGCGACAATCAAGGTCTAAATCTTTTTTACTAAATTTGCACGCAATAATTTTTAAAGTTTCATTATGTCATCATTTATTGCAGATAAAATAGTGATGGACGGCTTGACCTACGATGACGTCCTGCTAATCCCAGCTTATTCAGAAGTGTTGCCGAAGACGGTGGAGCTCAAGACCCGCTTCTCCCGCAACATCGAGTTGAACATCCCGTTTGTAACCGCCGCCATGGACACCGTGACCGAGTCGCAGATGGCCATAGCCATAGCGCGCGAGGGCGGCATAGGCGTGATACACAAGAACATGACCATCGACGAGCAGGCTCGCCAAGTGGCCATCGTGAAGAGGGCTGAGAACGGCATGATATACGACCCCGTCACCATACGCCGCGGCTCCACCGTGAAGGACGCTCTAGAGATGATGGGAGAATATCACATAGGAGGCATTCCCGTGGTGGATGAGGAGAACCACCTCGTGGGCATAGTGACCAACCGCGACCTGCGCTTCGAGCGTCACCTCGACAAGAAGGTTGACGAAGTGATGTCGAAGGAAAATCTCGTGACCACTCACCAGCAGACCGACCTCGCCGCAGCAGCGCAGATACTGCAGGAAAACAAGATAGAGAAGCTCCCCGTGGTGGACAAGGACAACCACCTCGTGGGCCTCATAACCTATAAGGACATCACCAAGGCCAAGGACAAGCCCATGGCCTGCAAGGACGACAAGGGCCGCTTGCGCGTGGCCGCAGGTGTGGGCGTTACGACCGACACTCTCACGCGCATGGAGGCTTTGGTGGAGGCTGGAGCCGACGCCATAGTGATAGATACCGCCCACGGCCATTCCAAATATGTGATAGAGAAGTTGGTGGAAGCCAAGAAGGCCTTCCCAGGCGTGGATATCGTGGTGGGCAACGTGGCCACAGGAGCAGCAGCCAAGATGCTGGTTGACAACGGAGCAGACGCAGTGAAGGTAGGCATAGGCCCGGGCTCCATCTGCACCACACGCGTCGTGGCTGGAGTTGGCGTTCCGCAGTTGTCGGCAGTATATGACGTTTACAGCGCTCTGCAAGGCACCGACGTTCCACTGATAGCCGACGGTGGTTTGCGCTATTCGGGTGACGTGGTAAAGGCCCTCGCCGCAGGCGGCAGCTCGGTCATGATAGGTTCGCTCGTGGCAGGAACAGAGGAGAGTCCCGGCGAGACCATCATCTTCAACGGAAGAAAGTTCAAGAGCTATCGCGGCATGGGTTCGCTGGAGGCTATGGAGCAGAAGAACGGCTCGAAGGACCGCTACTTCCAGAGCGACACGAAGGATGTGAAGAAACTCGTGCCCGAAGGCATAGCAGGACGAGTGCCCTACAAGGGAACGGTGCAGGAAGTGGTCTATCAGTTGGTAGGCGGACTGCGCTCAGGCATGGGCTACTGCGGTGCGGGCAACATAGACACACTGCACACTGCGAAGTTCACCCGCATAACCAATGCCGGAGTGCTTGAGAGCCACCCGCACGACATCTCCATCACAAGCGAGGCTCCCAACTACTCGCGCCCCAACGACTAAGCGTCTGTAGGGATACACATGTGAATATATATACATATAGATATAAGGTGGAAGGTGTGCCAAGTCTTTGGCACACCCTCCACATTTTCAAGAAAGCATCCGCACAAACCAACAAAGCTAAAGGTTAACAAAGAATGTACAGAAAGACAATCTTGGCCGTTTTGATGTGCTGTCCGCTCTTTGCCGCAGCCCAAAGCCAAAGCGACCCTGTGGTTATGAGCATCAACGGCGAGCCAGTGCTACGCTCCGAGTTTGAGTATTCCTACAACAAGAACAACTCCGAGGGCGTGATAGACAAGAAGACCGTAGATGAATATGTTGAGCTTTTCATCAATTACAAACTGAAAGTGGCCGCTGCGCTCGATGCGAAGCTGGACACTGCCTCTTCGTTCAAGAAAGAGTTTGCTCAATACCGCGATTTGCAGATACGTCCTACGTTCGTTACAGACGATGACGTGGAGCGAGAGGCTAAGCGGATATACGACAACACCAAGCAGCGCATAGGCCCGCAGGGACTCATTCGCCCGGCCCACATCCTCCTGCACGTGGAACAGAAAGCCAGCAACGAGGAGCACAAGGCGGCAAAGCAGCGCATAGACTCCATATACGCAGCGTTGAAGGCAGGAGGCGACTTTGCCAAGATGGCAGAGAAGTACTCGCAAGACCCAGGGTCGGCACGCCAAGGCGGACAGTTGCCTTGGATAGGCCCGGGGCAGACTTACCCCACGTTTGAGACTGCGGCCTACAAGCTCAAGGCGGGCGAGATGAGCGAACCCGTGGAGTCGCCCGCAGGCTTCCACATTATATATATGAAGGAGCGCAAACAACTGGAACCGTTCGACACTCTGCGCTCAAGCATATTGAAGTTCATTGAGCAACGCAACATACGCGACCAGATAGCCAGCGCAAACATCGACTCGCTTGTGGCCAAGTCGCACGGAGGCCTCACCTTTGACCAAATCATGGAGAAGCGAGCCGACTCACTCATGGCCACCGACTCCGACCTGAAGAACCTCATACGTGAATATCACGATGGACTATTGCTCTACGAGATAAGCAACCGCACTGTGTGGGACAAGGCATCGAAGGACGAGGAGGGCTTGGAGGCTTTCTTCAAGAAGAACAAGAAAAAGTATGCATGGACGGAACCGCGCTTCAAGGGCATTGTCTATCACGTGAAGACTCAGGACGACGTGAAGGCGGTGAAGGACTGCGTGAAGAAACTCAGCTTCGACAAGTGGAACGAGGCTCTCCGCAGCACTTTCAATCCCGACTCCGTCATTCGCATAAGGGCTGAAAAAGGAATATTCAAGAAAGGTGACAACGCTTTGGTTGACCGCGAGGTGTTCAAGAAGGACACTGTGGTCACCGCCACTAAAGACTACCCCATAGACGCCACCTTCGGCAAGGTGCTGAAGAAAGGGCCCGAGGACTACACCGACGTGCGTGGACTCGTGACCGCCGACTATCAGGATGCTTTGGAAAAGGAGTGGGTGGCCGACTTGCGCAGGAAATACAGCGTAACAGTCAACAAGGAAGTGTTGTCAACGGTAAACAACCATAAATAAATGAAGAAGAAGAACATCGGCATGACACGCAGCATGGCGTTGGCCCTTATAGCCTTTGCCGCCATCCCTGCCGTAAAGACCATAGCCACGGCAATGCCCGACGAAAAGAACGTCATAGACGAAGTGATATGGGTGGTGGGCGATGAGGCCATTCTGAAGTCAGACGTGGAGACCTCGCGTCTTCAGGCCCTTCAGGAAGGCACCCGCTGGAACGGCGACCCCGACTGTGTCATACCCGAACAGTTGGCCGTGCAAAAGCTTTTCCTGCACCAGGCGGCCATCGACAGTATCGAGGTGACGGAGTCGGAGATAATGACAGCCGTGGACGAGCGTGTGAGCGACTGGATTCAGCAGACGGGTTCGCGCGAGAAGCTCGAGGAGTATCGCAAGATGAGCATAACGGAGATACGCAGTGAACTGCACGACGCTCTGAAGAACATGATGCTCACCCAAAGGATGAAGAGCAAGCTCGTGGAGAACATCAAGGTGACCCCGGCCGACGTGCGCCGCTACTTCAACTCCACGCCCAAGGACAGTCTGCCGTTTGTGCCGACAGAGGTGGAGGTGGAGATAATCACACAGACGCCTAAGATAGAGCAGGAGGAGATAAACAGGGTGAAGGAGGAACTGCGTGGCTTTACCGACAGGGTGACCAAGGGCGAAGCCTCATTCTCCACTCTCGCACGACTCTACTCCGAGGACCCAGGGTCGGCACGCCGTGGCGGCGAGCTCGACTACACAGGTCGCGGAACGCTCGACCCTGCGTTCGCTGCAGTGGCCTTCAACCTGACCGACCCGAAGAAGGTGTCGAAGATAGTGGAGTCGGAGTTCGGCTACCACATCATACAGCTCATTGACAAGCGCGGCGACAAGATTAAGGTGCGCCACATACTGATGAAGCCCAAGGTGTCCGACGCGGCCATAACCAGTTCGCTGCAGCGGCTCGACTCCATACGCACAGACATCGTGGAGGGGAAGTTCACCTTCGAGGATGGCGCATCCATCATATCCGATGACAAGGATACACGCAACAACCACGGACTCATGGCCAAAGGACTGGACATGGGCGAGCACACGTCGAAGTTTCAGATGCAAGACCTTCCGGCCGAAGTGGCCCGTGCGGTTGACACCATGTCGGTAGGCTCCGTCTCCGCTCCGTTCGAGATGATAAACGCAAGGGGCAAGACAGTGTGCGCCATTGTGAAACTCAAGAATAGGATAGACGGTCACAAGGCCAATGTCACCGAAGACTATCAGGTGCTGAAAGAACTTGTGCTCAACAAACGGCGCGAGACTAAGCTGCACGATTGGGTCGTTGACAAGATAAAGAGCACCTACACACGTGTCAACGACCGCTACAAGAATTGTAATTTTGAATACGTAGGCTGGGTGAAATGACATTCAAGGCTTATTTGAGGACAAGGATAAACGGGCATAGAGTCGCCATGGCTGCGATTCTGTGCCTGTTTGGACTATGCGCGGCCCAGTCTATGCAGCCCGTGGGCAAGCGCAAGACAGGTCGCAAGCCCAAGATGGCCGACAACCGCGTGTATCTTGTGCATGCTGATGAGCTGCAACACAACCAGTATGTAACCCCCGATGCGCAGATACTCAGTGGTAAAGTGCACTTTGAGCACCAGGGGGCAAGTCTGTATTGCGACAGTGCAATATTATATGATAAAGCCAACTCGTTTGAAGCGTTCGGACACGTGAGGATGTATCAAGGCGACACCTTGTCGCTCACGAGCGACTACGCCTACTACGACGGCAACGAACAGATGGCCGAGGCGCGCCACAACGTGGTGCTCAAACACCGCAAGACTACTACCTTATATACCGACAGTCTCAACTTCGACCGCCTGTGCAATAGAGGCTACTTTTTCGATGGCGGTAAGTTGGTGGATAAGAAAACCGTATTGGTATCCGATAGTGGTGTGTACAACACGGAGAACAAAGAGGCCACATTCTACTATGACGTGCGAATGAAAGGCAAGGACTACTACCTCACCTCCGACACACTGTTCTACAACACCAGCAAGTCACTGGCCCATGTAGTCGGGCCGTCGCACATCACGTCGGGTAGCAGCAAGATATACACCGAGGACGGCTACTACGACACACGTAATGAGCGCTCGCAGCTCTATGGACGTTCTACCATGAACGACAAGGGACGCACCATGGTGGGCGACAGTGTCTATCACGACAGTAAGAACGGCACAAGCGAGGCGTTCAACAATGTGGTTTATATTGACTCGGTCAACAAGAACAAGCTCACCGGTGACTACTGCTGGTACAACGAGAAGACGGGATATGCCGTAGCAACCCGACGGGCTGTGGCCATCGACTATTCGCAAAAGGACTCGCTGTTCATGCACGCCGACACGTTCAAGATTTACACCTTCAACATCAACACCGACTCCATCTATCGCGAGATACACGCTTTCAACAAGGTACGCGCATACCGCATCGATGTGCAGGCGGTGTGCGACTCTCTTGTCTATAACTCCAAAGACTCGTGCATGACCCTCTACCGCGACCCCATCGTGTGGAACAACAACCAGCAGTTGCTCGGCGAGAAAATAGAGGTGTATATGAAAGACTCTACCATCAACCGAGCCCATGTGGTGGGCCAAGCCTTTTCCATTGAGCAGATGCCCGACACCATACACTACAACCAAGTGTCGTCGAAGGAGATGTTCGCCTACTTCAAGAAAGGGGAGATAGACGAGGCCGAGGCCAACGACAATGTGCTTGTCATCTACTACCCCGTGGAGGAGAGCGACAGCTCGTTGCTCGGCTTGAACTACACGGAGACGAGCCGCTTGAGAATGTTCATGGAGAACAGGAAGATGAAGAAGATATGGATGCCTAAGGCCGAAGGCGTGATGTATCCCATGACGCAGATACCGCCCGACAAGAAGTTTCTGCCTGGCTTCGCGTGGTTCGACTATGTACGGCCCCTCAACAAGGACGACATATTCAACTGGCGAGGGAAGAAAGCAGGCACTGAGCTGAAGATAATAAAGCGCAAGGAGGCTCCTCTGCAGCACCTCTCTTCGGGCAACGACAATGCTGACGCACCTGCTGCGACTAAGGAGGAAACTGCTACTAAGGCCGAAGCTACAGCGACTGAAAGCAAGACAGACACACCTGCTACGACTAAGGAGGACGAGGGGAAATGAGCATGTTCAAGCAACGGAAACCAAGACCGTTCAGCCACAAGTACATTTATGTGGACGAACGGGCCGACCGTCTCCGTGAGATTGAGGGGCGTGCAAAGCGCGAACTTGGTATGCTTCCACCCAAAGGCTACGACCCCGACAGTGTGCGCGGTGCCTTTTCCGCCAACAGTCGTCTGCGCCATAGTCGTGGCGGCCAAGGCTTCACAGGGTCGTTGGTCTTGATAGCCGCCATCGTCTTGCTAGTGCTCATGTTGGCCTATTGCCTCTCGGCGTAGCCACGACTACAATCAGGAAAAACAAATCGTTTTTATGAGCGACATTATACAACTGCTACCAGACTCGGTGGCCAACCAGATAGCCGCTGGCGAGGTGATACAACGTCCTGCCTCGGTGATAAAGGAACTTGTGGAGAACGCTATCGACGCTGGGGCCACTTCGATTGATGTGCTTGTGGTGGATGCCGGACGCACGTCGATACAGGTGATTGACAATGGCAAGGGCATGTCGGAGACCGACGCCCGCATGTCGTTTGAGCGTCACGCCACATCTAAGATACGCAAGGCCGACGACCTCTTCGCCCTGCACACCATGGGCTTTCGAGGCGAGGCATTGGCATCGATAGCGGCTGTGGCACAGGTGGAACTGCGTACACGTACTGCAGACAGTGAACTGGGCACGCTTGTGACCATATCGGGGTCGAGGGTCACAGGTCAAGAACCAGTGTCGTGTACTGCGGGCAGCAACTTCATGGTGAAGAACCTCTTCTTCAACGTTCCGGCAAGGCGCAAGTTCCTTAAGACCAACGCCACTGAACTGAACAACATTATGACGGCCTACGAGCGCATTGTACTCGTATATCCCGACATCAACTTCACACTCCACAGCAACGGTAGCGAACTGCTGTGCCTTCGTTCCGGCAGTCTGCGTCAAAGGATAGCCGACGTGTTTGGCAAACGCTTCAACCATGAGATACTTCCCGTAAACGTCGATACTACGCTTTGCCGAATAAACGGTTTCGTGGGCAAGCCCGAGGCGGCGAGGAAGAAGGGCGTGCATGAGTATTTTTTCGTGAACGGACGCTATATGAAGCACCCGTTCTTCCACAAAGCGGTGATGAGCGCCTACGACCGTCTCATTCCGCAGGGACTCATGGTGCCTTATTTCATCTACTTTGAGGTGAATCCGGCCGACATCGACGTTAACATACATCCCACAAAGACGGAGATAAAGTTTGAGAACGAGCAGGCCATCTGGCAGATACTCGCCGCCGCCGTAAAGGACGCTATAGGGCAGTTTTGCGAGATACCGTCGATAGACTTCGACACGGAGGGCAAGCCCGACATTCCCGTGTTTGACCCTAACTCTGGTGTGGCTCCCCCATCACCGAGCTATAACCCGAACTACAATCCTTTCCGTCAGACACCTTCGTCGGTCCACAAGGCTCCGGCCAACTGGGAACAGCTTTACGACGGACTGGACAATAAGGGAAAGGACAATGACACTCCCACATCACCCGATCTCTTCGGCATGGACGAGCTTGTGGAGGCGGGCAACGACAAGGCCGTGCCAGCCCAGAGTCTTACTGAAGAGCGGTCGCCTGTCCACTACCAATACAAGGGGCGATACATAATGACGGCGGTGAAGTCGGGGCTGATGATAATAGACCAACACAGGGCCGACATACGAGTGCGCTACGAACGCTACCTCGCCATGTTCCGCTCACGGGTAATAGAGTCGCAGCGTGTGCTGTTTCCCGAGGCGGTGCAGTTCCCACCGTCCGACACAGTGCTTGTGGGCAAACTGTTGCCCGAGCTTTCGGCCTTAGGCTTCGAGCTTACCGACCTCGGCCACAACAGCTACGCCATAAACGGAGTGCCGGCAGGACTCGACGGCATAGACCACGTGGCATTGCTCACCTCAATGGTGGCCGATGCAGCCGAAAGGGGCGTGGCTTCCTGCGAGGAGATAAACCACTCGCTCGCACTAAGCATGGCGCGCAGTGCGGCTGTGCCTCAAGGCCAAGTGCTCAGCAACGGTGAGATGGAGAGCATAGTGAACGAGCTGTTTGCTTGTTCCGACGTGAACCACACACCCGACGGCAAATCCATACTCTGCATTCTGCCGCAACAGGACATAGAGCAACTGTTGGGGTGATGTTTAAGGTGGGTTCTATAAATTTCCACCTTAAGTGAAGAGTGAAGAAGAAACGCTCAATCTGAAACCATTGACACTATGAAGGGGTTGATACAAATGAACATTATCCTTATGGTTGCCGTTTGCGCTTTCGCACTTTCGGCAAGTGCTCAAGGACTGTGTGACGCACTTGGACAAGGCGGTACGCTTGTGGGGGCGGCCATCAACCAGTGGCAGTCGGGCGGACAGGATTCTGCAGCCACAGCCCTTGTGAGAAAACACTTCAACTGCGCCACGGCTGAAAACGCGATGAAGGGCGACTGCCTACAGCCCACCGAGGGTACGTTCGACTTCCGCCAGGCCGACATCTTTATGGACTATTGCACAAAGAACGGCCTTACTCCCATAGGCCATTGCCTCGTGTGGCACTCGCAGGCCCCCAAATGGTTCTTCAGTGAACAGAGCAACGGCGAGCCTTTGACGAGAGAAGTTCTCATAGAGCGCATAAAGAAACACATCAGCACCGTGGTGGGTAGATACCGTGGACGCATACGCGGTTGGGATGTGGTGAACGAAGCCATCGAGGCCGACGGCTCATTCCGTCGTTCACCCCTTTATAATATTATAGGGGAAGAGTTCATTGAGATCGCTTTCCGTGCCGCCCATGAGGCCGACCCCGATGCTGAGCTTTACTACAACGACTACGGCATGGACAGTCCCGCCAAGCGTGAGACAGTGTGCCGACTGGTGAAGAACTTGCGAGCCAAGGGACTGCGCATAGACGGTGTGGGTATGCAGAGCCATCTGGGCTTGAACTATCCCGACCTCGCAGAGTATGAGCGAAGCCTCGAAGCCTTTGCCCAGTGCGGAGTGAAAGTCAACATAAGTGAGCTTGACATGAATGTGCTGCCCAACCCCGAGGGGCACAGTGGTGCCGCTGTTGAGCAGAACTTCGAATACAGACAGCGTTACGATCCATACCACGACAGTCTGCCAAACGAGGTGGCCAAGCGCATAGATGAGCGTTGGTTGCGGATGTTCGCCATCTACCACCGTCATCGCAAAGACATCGCCCGCATAACCTTTTGGGGCTTAAGCGACCAACAGTCGTGGCTCAACAACTGGCCAGTGCACGGACGCAGCAACTATCCCCTGCTGTTTGACCGGCAGTATAAGGCGAAAGCCGTGGTGCAAAAAATCATGGACCTGTATTCCAAATAGCCCTATACGCTGTTTATTCCATGGATTTTTCTTAAATTTGCAGTCGGATGCTACCTACATTATGAACGATAACTTTACGAATAACTAAAACCCACCTATATGACATTTTTCACACGAAGAGAGAAGGCCGCCCTTGCCGCCTTGGCTCTTGGCGGCCTAACGGTACTGACCGCTCAAGCGCAACAGGAAATCTATCCTCAACACTTCAATCTGGAACAAGTGACTCTGCTTGACGGCCCGTTCAAGACCGCAATGGACCTCAATACCGACTTGCTGTTGAAATATGACGTTGACCGACTGCTGACACCATTCATACGTCAGGCAGGACTCACGACCGACTCTTCGTCGAAGTACTACAATTGGCAGACCAGCCACCCCTCGTTCTCCAACTGGGGACTGTCCAACTGGTCATTGGAGGGCCATGTGGGAGGACATTACCTCACAGCCCTGGCTTTGGCCTACGCAGCCGAGCATGACGCGACCAAGAGGAGTACGCTCAAAGAACGGCTCGACTACATGCTCTCGGTGCTTGACGACTGTCAAAAGGCTTTCGACAACGACACTAAAGGCATGAAGGGCTTCTTGGGCGGCCAACCCATCAACCAGATATGGACCGGGCTCTATTCCGGCAGTCTGACCGAGTTCAAGAAGTATGGCGGTTGGGTGCCTTTCTATTGCGAGCATAAGGTGCTGGCCGGTTTGCGCGACGCTTGGCTCTATGCCGACAGTGAGCAGGCCAAGGAGTTATATAAGAAGATGTGCGACTGGAGCGTGGATGTAGTGAGCAACCTCTCCACAAGCCAGATGCAGGACATACTCGGTTGGGAACATGGAGGCATGAACGAGACGCTGGCCGACGCCTACCGCTTGTTTGGCGACAAGAAATACTTGGAAGCAGCCAAGAAGTACAGCCATCAAACGATGATAGACGGCATGCAGACGCTCAGCACGACATTCCTCGACAGTAAGCACGCCAACACCCAAGTGCCCAAGTACATCGGTTTCGAGCGTGTCTATCAGGAGGAGTTGCGTGACGGAAGCTCTACCACAGCCAGCTATCAGAAGGCCGCCCACAACTTCTGGGACGATGTGGCAGGCAACCGCACCGTGTGCATCGGCGGCAATAGTGTGAGCGAGCACTTCCTGCCCGCAGCCAAGTCGGAACAGTACATATCCAACCTTGACGGCCCGGAGAGCTGCAACTCCAACAACATGCTCAAACTGTCGGAAGACTTGTTTGACGAGACACACGACGCCAAGTATGCCGACTTCTATGAAGGAACCATGTGGAACCACATACTCTCCACCCAAGACCCCAAGACGGGCGGCTATGTCTATTTCACCACACTGCGCCCGCAAGGCTATCGCATCTACTCGCAGGTGAACCAAGGCATGTGGTGCTGCGTCGGTACAGGCATGGAGAACCATTCCAAGTACGGCCATTTCATCTATACCCACTCTGACGACAACAAGACGTTGTATGTGAACCTCTTCACTGCCTCAAAGCTCGACGACGAGCATTTCGCTCTGACACAGGAGACAGAGTTCCCCTATACCCAGACCACCAAGATAACCATAGACAAGGCCGGCACCTACGACTTGGCCATACGTCACCCGCAGTGGGCAGGCGAAGGCTATGCCATAAAGGTGAACGGCACTGCGGTGGAGACTTCAGTCACAGCGGGCAAGGCAAGCTACGCAAAGGTGTCGCGCTCTTGGAATGTAGGCGATGTGGTGGAGGTGACCTTGCCCATGCAGTTGCGCTATGAGACCTGTCCCAACTACACCGACTATGTGGCCTTCAAGTATGGTCCGATACTCCTGGCCGCGCAGACCTCTGCCAGTAGCGAAGATGAGGCCACGAAGATGGGCTTGGCCTATGAGGCTTTGCAAAACGAGTATGGCGGCGAGGGACGCATGGACCACGCGCCAGGCTCCATGGCAAAAAGTCTGTCGCTTTCCACATCGCCATTGCTTATAGGTGAGCGCGCGGATGTGCTGAAACGCATAGCTGCAACCGACGAGCCTTGTCACTTCAGCCTTGACGCAAGTGGCGAACAAAACAACGGTCGGTGGAGTCAACTGACACTCGTGCCATTCTACACCATACACCATGCCCACTACTGCTGCTATTGGTATCAGCAGACGGCCGAGAACTATGCCGCAAGCGACATGGGACGGGCCGAAGCACAGAAAGCGGCTCTCGCTGAGCGCACCCTTGACTTTGTGGCTCCGGGCGAGCAGCAGAGTGAGGCGGGTCACGATGTGGCCTATTCTTCAGACTCCAACACGGGCAGTTATCATGGCGAGTATTACCGCGATGCAAAGAGGGGCGGATACATGGAGTATTCGCTAGCCAACCCGAGCGGCAAGGCAGACAGCATTTCCATCATGTGCCGTTTTACCACTGCCGACAAGGGACGTGTGGGCACAATAACCATCGACGGTAAGCAACTGGTGAGCGTGACCATACCCGAGACCTACAAGACGGCCGACGACAATGGCTTCTTCAACATAGAATATGGCATTCCGAGGGAGATGCTGCTCAACGACGACAACACCGTGAAAAGCAAGATAACCTTCCGACTGACAGCTGGCGGCAGCACTATGGCCCCTGGACTGTACTACTTGCGTCTGCTTAACAAGTATGAGGACAAGGCCTACAAGTTTGTGGCCACAGAGTGGAAGACTGGCGATGCAGCTCGTGTGGCCCAAAGCAAGATAAGCTATGATACGGAGGCAAACACGATAACTGTGAACTGTGGCACGGGCAACAACAACATGTGCCTGACGTTGGACTGGGCGAACACCGACTACAACGTGAAGGGTACGCAGAAGTACTTGGTGGTTAGAGGCACTAATCTGGCCACGGGCACGGGCAAGAGCTACCTTTGGTGGCTCAATGGCAAGAACCGTGGTTCGCAGGTGGCTCCCGAGGTGTCCAGGACTATGGGCGACGAGCTGTGCGTGGCGTGGGATATTACCAAGTCGAACCTTGACGACAACTGCAAGGGCGACTTATGGAACCTGTCGCAGGGCGCTACCATCTTCGGTCTTACCTCCACCACAGGCACTTCGGTCATCAGCTATGTGGGCTTTGCCAGTAGCTTGGACGAGCTTACTGCCATCAATGAAGTAAAGGCTCAGCCAACCGCTGCAAAGGGTGAAGCCTATATCTTGGATGGGCGATTGGTGGGCGACAAAAACAATTTGCGGCATGGTGTCTATGTGGTAAACCATAAGAAAGTGGTGAGATAAAAAGACAGTGCAGCACCGTGATCATAGCTCGTGCGATGTGCAAGTGATAAAAGACTATATAATGACAGAATGGGAAAAGATGCAGGCCGGACTTGTCTATAACGACTTCGACCGTGACCTGTTTGAAAGAAGAGTGGAGGCTAAGAAAATATTCCGCGAATATAACCGCAGCTCCGATGATGAGACCGACAAACGCCAGTCTCTTATGCAACGCTTGTTTAAGAAGGTGGGCAAGAACGTGTGGATAGAGCCTGACTTTAGGTGTGAGTTTGGCAAGAACATCACCATAGGCGACGATGTCTATATCAATTTCGGTTGCGTCATCCTCGATTGCGGACAGGTGAGCATAGGCTCCAACACGCTGATAGGACCTAACGTCGGTCTGTTTTCAGGCAATCATGCCACCGATGCCGAGGAGCGAGCCGTTGGCGGACTCATACCCAAGCCCATCACCATTGGCCGTAGAGTGTGGATTTGTGGCAATGTTAGCGTAGTGCCAGGTGTGACGATAGGCGACGACACCATTATTGGCGCGGGCAGCGTGGTCACTCACGACATTCCCGCAGGCGTGGTGGCTGCAGGCAATCCGTGCCGTGTGCTGCGTGAGATTACCGACAGCGACAAGGTGGGCTATGTTGTCGAAGAGCATGAGTGAAGTTCTTTTTTTTGGAGGCAAATGTAGTTTTAGGTGGGTTCTATAAATTCCCACCGTAAAGAATAACATTAAACTGTGGGTTACGTTTTGTCAATTTATAGAACCCACCTTTAAACATTGACGTGTTATGTTGGAAGTAAATAATGTTTCGTTGATAAAAGACGCCAAACCGCTGTTTTGCGGACTGTCTTTTACCGTTGGCGAAGGTGAGGTGTCGTGCGTCACGGGAGGCACTGCCGACACCCTGTCGCTGCTCTTGCACGCCATGATGGGGCTGTATCCGACAGAGGAAGGCCATGTGAGCATCGACGGTGAACTGCTCACGCCCGCATCTTCCAGTGAGTTCCGCAAACTCATGGCCTATGTCCCACACTGCATGCCTCCGTTTGACGGCACTGTGGGCGACGTGCTGCAACTGCCGTTCAGACTCGAGGCCAATAAGACAAAGTCCTTTTCACGTTCACTCCTGCTGGAAGAGTGGCGATTGCTTGGGCTTGATGAGGCTCTCTTGCGGCAGACTGTCAAGGCGACAACCGCCCGTGAACGGCAGCTCGCCATGCTCTCCTTGGCAGGTGTGTTGGGCAAACCGATAGTGCTGGTCGATGGTTTGGCGACAGTGGCCGGTACAGCCGATGAGGTTCGCGTGGCCGACTATCTGCACCATATTGCGCAAAGGGAGGCTTCGGTAGTGGCGGTGTCGGTCAGCAACTTGTTTGCAGGGCATTTTGAAAGGCATATTAGTCTGCCGCCTCTTGGCGACAGAACTTAAGCTAAAAGCCATAGTTTGCTGTTCTAAAGCGGTATCAAAGATAATCAAGACACGTCTATAAATATCTGATTACTAAACATTAAGATTCTTACATTATGAACTTTTCTTATTGGGGGCTGTTCTTCTCCCTGTTGCTTTTCGCTGTTCCACTGGCCCTATTCTTCCGTTTGGGCGGAGGTTTGTTGCGCTCGTCGGCAGTGGCTGTGTGCCGCATGGCCGTGCAACTGTTGCTCGTCGGCGTCTATATGGAGTGGCTGTTTGCCTGGCACAATACCATTGTCAACCTCATATGGCTGGCGTTGATGGCCGCCGTCGCATCGTTATACATCCTCCACAACGCCCGTTTGCGCCACAAAGTGTTGCTCATGCCCGTTGTCGTTGGCCTCTTTGTCGCAGTGCTCGTGGTGGGCTTTTACCTGCTTGTGGCAGTGTTGCGCCCAACCCACATCCTCGACACACGCTGTCTTGTGACAGTCTTCGGACTCCTGTTGGGCGGTGTGCAGAGCGTAGGCAAGGCCATATTGGAAACATTCTATTCCAGTTTGCAAAGCGATGCAGACTCCTATTATTACCTCTTGGGCAACGGTGCAAGCCATAGGGAAGCCCTCCGTCCATTCTTCAAAGACGCCTTGCAGAAAGCCTATGCTCCACTTGTGGCCAACGTAGCCGTGGCTGGTCTTGCCACCATGCCCAACATGATGATGGGTGCGATGCTCGGAGGAACTGCGCCCCACGTGGCCGTCGTGTGGCAGATAGGCGTTGTGGCGGGAGTCTTTGCCGCTTCGCTGTTGTTTGCGGTGGTTGTCTTGCGCCTTTCCGACGGGCGTGTGTTCGACGGCTATGGCCGTTTGCGTAGCGTTTTCCGTAAGTGCTGACGTGCCAATTTGGCAGATTGACCTATGTCAATGGCGTTGACGAAGGTCAAAAATACAAGGCTTATAACGCAAAAACTTCACATATTGTGTACGCACACACTACAACGGTATTACCTTTGTACACAGAAAAACAACGAAAGGATAACAAAGGGGTGTGAAGAAGCACCCGACGAGAATGAAAGTAAAACGAAAAAAAAGAAAGGTAAAAAGATTATGAAAAGGATGATGAAGAAAATCGAAGAGAGCAGGAAGTTCAACAAGTACTGCATGAACATGCTTCGTATGTATGGCTATGGTAAAGTGAACATGCCGGCTTAAGTCAAGTCGGCGATTTCCAGAAGGGTTCTGAAAAGTTCCATCTGAAAGCAAGGTCGGGGTCGTTTCGGTGCGTGGCACTGCAAATTGCCTCGACTTTTTGTTTGCTTTTACGCTCGTTTTACCTTACCTTTGCATGTGGTAAGTTACATT
>CAVHDN010000009.1:0-16553 GCA_963634315.1 Flexilinea sp.
CGTTTGCGGTGTTAACACCGACAAGTATGCTGGCCAGCAGATCGTTTCCAACGCTTCTTGCACCACCAACTGCCTTGCTCCTATCGCAAAGGTTCTGAACGACAAGTTCGGCATTGAGACTGGTCTTATGACAACTGTTCACTCCACAACAGCAACACAGCGCACTGTTGACGGTCCTTCACTGAAAGACTGGCGTGGTGGCCGTGCCGCTTCTGGCAACATCATCCCCTCCTCTACTGGAGCTGCCAAGGCTGTGGGTAAGGTTATCCCCGAGCTGAACGGCAAGTTGACAGGTATCTCTATGCGCGTTCCTACTCTGGACGTTTCGGTTGTTGACCTGACTGTCAACCTGAAGAACGCTGCCACAAAGGAGGACATCTGCAACGCAATGAAGGAAGCTTCTGAGGGCGAACTGAAGGGTGTACTGGGCTACACTGAGGACGCTGTCGTTTCTTCTGACTTCCTCGGCTGCCCCTTGACATCAATCTTCGACGCCAACGCTGGTGTTTATCTCACAGACAAGTTCGTGAAGGTTGTGTCTTGGTATGACAATGAGATTGGCTACTCTCACAAGGTGGTTGACCTCATCAAGATCATGAAGAAGTACAACGGCTAATCCGATTGACCGATTCAATTTGAATCTTAATATAAAATCCGCATTGCTTAGGCAGTGCGGATTTTTTTGTTGTCGTAGTATTGTCGGGAAGCGGCATAAGCTTTACGCGGGTTCTATAAATTTCCATCTTCAGTGAAAGCAAGACCCTTGGCGCAAAGCTCACTCATAGACCACAAGCTCGCGCGGCAGGGCTATCTGCTTCAGTCGGCGATACCACACCTTTCCCACCCCATTCACCGGACATCGCACATGACTGCTTATGACATAGTAGCTGGCCTTATAGCTGTCCATCACTTCCGAAAAGGCGTTCTTTATGCGTGAGCACTTCTCGTTGATGGAGTTGTCGAGCGGCGACGTGAGTCGGTCGATGCTCTCCTCAATCTTGGCATCATCCATTCTGTTGGCCATCCTGCGATAAAGCGCCAACAGCTCGTCACGATAGTCGGCCAGCCGCTTGAACTCTATGCCTTCGGGATGGTTGAGGAAGAGCATGTAAATGGCCTTGTGCACTGGCGACAGCTTCACCTCACACCCCATGTCCTGCAGAATGAAGCGGTAGTCTTTGGTTATCACGAGTCGGCTAAGTTGCGAGCGCGCAGCCTCTATGTGCAGCTCCTCGAGCACAGTAGCCCCCAAAGCCTGAAGCAAGAGGTCGTAACGGCCAGCCGCGCACAGCTGCATAGCCGTGAGACGCACCGTATTGGCAAGTCCTTCCAATGTGTTTCCATCATTTTCCATAAACCTACTCCGCTCCCATATCGCCAATAATATCCCTGTTGAATTTCTTGTAGGCCTCCTTTACCCTTTCAAGGAACGAAAGAGTGTGCTCCGTTTTCCCACTCCCATGCCCTGTCGCAGGGTCATTGGCAGTGGTCTCCACACCGTCGCCGCTATGTTCCTCCAACGAAGGCGACACCATTTCCCCGTCACCATTTGCCGCGACAGTCACCTCACCACTGCCATCATCAACAGGCTGCCCGTTGTCAGCGTCATGCAAATTGGTGTTGACCACCACGTTGGTATTGCCCTGCCCATCGCCGACAGTCACTGTGAAGTCGTCGACGACAGGTTTATCCGTGGCATTGTTATCATTTTCCCCTTTTCCACGTTTTGGACAATACAGTTTCTTTATCATCGCGTCGTAATGGTCTTCGCTATGGTCGTAGTCGCAAGCAATATCGAAGTCGTCGGTTTCAAGACTGCATTTATCCATAAGCTTGAAGTCGTCGTCAAGACCTGTGGCCAGCACTGTCACCTTAGCATCGGCTTCCAGTTTGTCATCGTCAGACACACCCCAGATAACATCGATGTCTGGATTAAGTTCATCCATGAACGCGTCTATCTCGTTCAGCTCCGACACAACGAGCGGCATCTCCGGACTTGTGTATATGTTGAACAATATCTTCTTTGCCTTGTTGATGTCACTGCCATAGAGCAACGGAGAGTCAAGGGCGTTGAGTATGGCCTTCTCCACACGCCTTTCGCCGCTGGCACGTCCCATGGCCATAATAGCCCCGCCGCCACCACGCATGGTTGTCTCCACATCGCGGAAGTCGAGGTTTACATCGCCGTCAACAGTTATGAGTTCCGATATGCTTTTTGTGGCGTTGCCCAGTATGTCGTCGGCACGATGGAAAGCATCCTTCACCGTAATCGGCGAGTCAGAATAGACATCACACAGCCGTTCGTTGTTGATGATGAGCAGCGCATCGACGTTCTTGCGCATCTCCTCAACACCTTTCAGAGCCTTTATGATTTTCTTACGCTTCTCAAACCAGAACGGAATGGTGACGATGCCCACGGTGAGTATGCCCTTGGCCTTGGCTATGCCCGCCACCACGGGAGCGGCCCCAGTGCCAGTGCCTCCACCCATGCCCGCCGTGACGAAAGCCATTTTGGTGCCGTCGTCAAGCATCTTCTTTATGCTCTCCAAGCTCTGTTGGGCCTCCCTGCGCCCAACTTCAGGGTTGGCCCCGGCCCCAAGTCCGGCCGAGCCAAGCATTATCTTCACTGGCACAGGCGACTTGACCAGCGACTGACTGTCGGTGTTGCACACGGCAAACGACACGCCCACCATGCCCTCCTCATACATGTTGCGCACGGCATTGCAACCGCCGCCGCCAACGCCTATTACCTTTATTATGTTCTTCGACATATCCTTTGGCTGTCCAAAGTCTATCACACCCAACTTATCATCGATCATGTCTCTATCGCTTTTTGGTTTCTCGAATGCAAAATTAGCATTTTTCATCTTATAAACATATTCTCCGCAAGGCTTGCGATTATCTTTGACCATCAATTGTCAAGAAAGCAACAAGGCCGCCCATGTGTGCTTTTCGTACAAAACGACGTGCCTGAAACGTTCATTTTCATTAATTGAACAAAAAAAGCAGTACGTTTGGACATAAAAGGAAGAACAATTCAAGCGCAAACCCATACATTTGCCACAGAAAAATTGAATTAACTAAACTAACTCATGCTTAGGACAACTATCACATCATTACTCCTTGTGCTGGCTACAGCCTTGTCGGCACAAGACAACTTGAAGATGCGTTTCAACTTTGAGAACGTGTCAGACAGAGACGTGACCGACCCCATATCGGGCGTCACTGCCAAGATAGCCGGCGTGGCCAAGGTGGTGGAAATGGGCAAATACCATGTTCTGGACCTTGGCAACGCCAAAGGCTATCTCATTATGACCTCGGCTGCGGGCGAGGTGATGAAGGGACTGAAAGACTACACCATTTCGGTGTGCTACCGAGTGAACACCGACGCCTCGCTATCGGGCAGTGGTTTCTTCCTTTGGACATTCTCCACATCGGCCGCATGCACGGCCAGCGAGGGCAACTACATTGCTTACCGCCTGAACGCGCAGCGCATGGCAGCCTCAACGGGAGGCTACAACAACGAGAGTGGCATGCAGGTGGGCACCGCCTCGCAGAAAGGACAATGGATGAGCGTGGTATATCGCCAAAGCGGTACCAAAGGCGAACTCTTCGTCGATGGCAAGCGTGTGGGAGAGAAGTCGGGCATGCCCACGCTGAGCAGCCTCTTCTCCACAACAACGCCCGGCAGCTGCTGGATAGGCCGTTCGCCTTTCTCGGGCGACAACTTCCTTAGAAACACACTTGTGGCCGACTTCCGTGTGTATGGTGAGGCTGTGAGCGATGCCGAGGTGCTGTCGCTCGCCGCAGAAGCCACCGACATAGAGAACGAATACCGCTATGGCACCGTGGGCGACCCCACAGCCCTGAAGACGCTGGTGGACGAGGCTAAGACGTGGATGGGCACAGCCACAAACGACTATGCGCCCAACGCCATAGCCGAAGTACAGGATGCGGTGAGCATAGCCGAGAAGGAAATGAGCACAGGACGTGCCTCACAGATACTCATAGACGAGCGGCTGCAGGACTTGCAGAAGGCTTTCGACAGTGCCAAGGCCACCAAGGGCTACACAGCCAAGCGTGTGTTTGAGGAAAATGCTAACCACGGCTTTGTGCATCCTGGTGGCATTGTGTCGCAAGACGACATTGACCGCGCGAAGCAACTCTTGGCCGACGGCGACGAGAACATAAAGAAGGCGTGGGACATACTCTGTGCCAACCAATACAGCAGTTCCGACATACAGACATGGCCCACCGAGACTATAGTGCGCGGAGGCAGTGGCACACAGAACTACATGAACGTGGCGCGCGGAGCGGCCATGGCCTACCAGAACGCTTTGCGCTGGAAGATTGGCGGGACGAAGGCCAACGCCGATGCGGCAGTACGCATACTCATGGCTTGGGCACGGGGCAACAAGTATGTGAGCGGCGACACCAACATATCACTTGCCGCCGGCATATATGGCTACGAACTGGCCAACGCCGCTGAGCTCATGCGCGACTATGAGGGATGGAGCAGCGAGGACTTCGAGACGTTCCGCAACTATATGATAAAGGTGTGGTACAACCCAGCCATTGACTTCCTGCGCCGTCGCCACGACACTTGGCTGAACGCCCGCAACAGCAGTCTAGGCAACCGGCCTGGCCACTACTGGAGCAATTGGGGACTGTGCAACGCCCTCTGTGTGATGAGCATCGGCATACTTTGCGACGACGTACACATGTACAACCAAGGTGTGTCGTTCTACAAGTATGACCACGTGGGCACCTACAAGGACCGCTCGAATAAATCGGTCATACTAAACGACGGCTGCAACGAGTTCATTGGCAACCTTGTGCCTGTGGTGCTGCCCGACGAGCGTGGCCCGTTTGGCTATCTTGGACAGATGCAGGAGAGCGGACGCGACCAAGGTCACACGCTGATGGCCCTCGGACTGGCACTCGACATCTGCACCGTGGGACTGAACCAGGGCGACGACCTCTTTGCCTACATGAACGACCGCATAGCCGCAGGCACGGAGTTTGTGGCAGCAATGAACTTCGGCGGTGTTGATGCCACCTCACTGCCGTGGAAGAACTACAACTACGCTGACTGCCGTGGCACAATGGGTGCCGGATGGGAAATGACCGGTCCTAACACAGGCGGCAGTGGCGAGTATCGTCCCTATTGGGACCGCGCCATTGGCTACTATGAGGGCTTGCGCGGCGTGAAGCTGCAATATGCGGAGAAAGCCCGCGCCAAGGTTTGCCCCGACGGTGGCGGCGGCAACTACAGTGCCAACAGTGGCGGTTTCGACCACATAGGCTTCTCTACACTCACCAGTTGGCGGCCTGCCGTCACAGCCGACAACGGCATAACACCGCTTTCAGGAGACATTATATATAAAGGTGAGACCTACACCAACCAGACCAACCTTGGCGGACTGCGCTATAACTATGAGTCAGGCCAATCGAAAGCCATTCCGGCCGACACCGCCGACATTACGCTCATGCCGCAACTGCCCGACAGTGTGGAAGACACGGGCAAATGGCTGTGGAGCACGGGCGAGACGACACGCAGCATAACCGTAAAGGCAGACCACAGCTACATATACAGAGTGAGCTACACCGCAACCAACGGAACAGTGAGCCATCAGGCGTTTGCCATAGCTGTATGCGGTGACGGCAAGGCCGACCAGATGACCGAGGCGATGACCGTTGACGGCGAGGAGGAGAGCACCACGGAGGAGACTGTGCTGAAAGGCTCAAGCGTGACGCTCAACACGAGTGCCACCACAGGGTGGACCAACGACTACCTTTGGGACAATGGTGCAACGGCAAGCTCGGTGACCATTCCGGCCATAACCACTTCGCGACAGTATCGTTGCCAGTATGCCAACCAAAGTGGCGCGGTGAGCGAGAGTGTGTTCAGCATCAATGTGGTGGAAGCACAGCAGACTATAAATGGTGTGGAGACCACCGAGGTGCGCCTGTTGCCCGGCAGCGAGTGCACTCTGCGACTCATAATTCCGTTCTACGAGAGTTCGGACTCAATAACATGGAGCGACGGCTCGCACGGAACATCGCTCGAACTTAAGGACATAAGGAAGAAGACCACCACTACGGCCACTTTCCACGGAGTGACCTACACCTACACGATAGATGTGAACGAGTCGGCCTACTCCTACTACAACATACTCACCACCGACAAGGGTTACAAATTGGTGACTTCGGCCGATGACCTGCAGCTGTTGGGCAGCGACAACTACTTCGTAATGGCTTGCGACGATGCCGACCTGCTCTTGGCTCTGCGCGATGCACCCAACAACGGCAACAAGGCTCTGCGCCTCTCCACACCCGCTGATCCTATGACCGACCTCTCCACGGTGTTCACCATCACCACTTACGACGATGCTTACAGTCTGCGCAACATTGACTACGACGCACTGCTCGTGCAAACCGAATGGGACCGTCCCGACCAGATGCGGACACACGACCAACCAGAGCCATGTGAGTGGACGCGTCTGCTCTTTGAGTATGCCGACGACAAATGGGCTATAGAGAACGGGAAATATACCGGCAACTGGCTCGGACTGTGGACTCCAGCCAACGGCTACGCCGATGGTGAGGAGATGGCTTGCAACAAGACGGGCGACGAGATTAGTCACCTGCAACTATTCGCCATAGACCGCAGTCGCTTCCACGCCGACTATACCACGCTGACCGATGCGCCGCGCGACATCACGCCGCTATTGGTAAACCCGTCGTTCGTGGCGGCCAACGGACACGGATGGACACTCACCGGCACTTGGGGCAACCAACGCTACAACGGAGCGGCGGAAGTGTGGCACTCTACCAACTTCGACATCTCGCAGACCATCACAGGACTGCCCAACGGACGTTACACCGTGACTTGTCAGATAGCCAACGGTGAGGGCAACAACACGGGCTACCTATACGCCACAACCGACGAGACAACAAACAAAGCTGTGGTGAGTCAGAGTTGCAAGGGCAGTGACTTCGCCACACAGCGCGACAAGATGGGCAACGATGCCAACTACGGCAAACTGTCGGTTGACGTGGCCGTGACCAACGGCACGCTCACCATTGGTGTGGCCGAGCCTTCAGCGGGCACCACATGGCTCGTGTTTGACAACTTCACCCTCACCTACGACGGCTCCGACATTTCGGGCATAAGCGAAGTGAAGCAGTGCGGCGAGCGCCAAAGCAACGGTTACATATACGACCTGCAAGGCCGACGGCTCAGCGGTGTGCCGCAAAAGGGACTGTACATTCGTGACGGAAGGAAACATCTCGTAAAATAGAATAGATAATTGATAAGTAATAAGATAGGTTATAGTCATCATTCATTGCGGTTGGCCATCCCGAAGCGTCGGGGTGGCCAACTTCTGTTTATGCCTTTCACGTTCCGTAAACATGCCCTTTAGCGAAGCTAAACAGCATGTTTAGCACCCATATACATTAGTCGCAGCGACGCAAAGGCCATTTTGCACGCACTCAATCCACTGAATTCAAAAAGAAAGCACTATCTTTGCATTGACCATGAAACGGATGATAACCATACTCGGCCCCACAGCCAGCGGCAAGACGACCATTGCCGCCGCACTTGCCTACGACATAGGTGCGGAGATAATAAGTGCCGACTCGCGACAGGTGTACAGGCGCATGGACATTGGCACAGGCAAGGACTTGGGCGACTACACTGTGAAAGGGCGGCAGATAGCCTATCATTTGATAGACATAGCGGAGCCGGGCACAAAGTACAATCTGTTTCAATATCAGCACGACTTCATGCGAGCCTACGACGACATCACGGAACGTGGACTCACGCCTGTGCTCTGCGGCGGCACTGGGCTATACATCGAGGCGGTGCTGAAAGGCTACCGGTTGGCACCCGTGCCGGAAAACAAGGAACTTAGAATGCGGCTTGAAGGCAAAAGTCTGAGTGAACTGACCGTCATGCTCGAAGAGCTGAAGCGCAGAAACGGTTCCAACATGCACAACAAGACCGATGTAGATACGGCAAAAAGGGCCATCAGAGCCATCGAGATAGAGACGTTCAATGGTGAGCACCCGCAGGAGGCGGCCTGCATTCCGCCGATAGACAACGTGATAGTGGGTGTGGCAATAGACCGTGAGGAGCGCAGACGACGCATCAGTCAAAGGTTGCGCCAACGCCTTGACGAGGGTATGGTGGAAGAGATTAAGGGACTGCTGGACAGCGGTGTGGCGGCCGAAGACCTGACCTACTACGGACTGGAATACAAGTATGTGACGGAATATGTGGTGGGGACCATCAGCTATGAGGAGATGTTCAGCCGCCTGGAGATAGCCATCCACCAGTTTGCCAAGCGACAAATGACGTGGTTCAGGGGCATGGAACGCCGTGGCTTCACCATAAACTGGATTGATGCGTCGCTGGACACCAACGAGAAAATAAGGAAAATCAAGCAACTATGGCAGTAAACGACACACGGTGGGGCATACTCTACTGTCCCAAGAACAGGCTGGCGCACAACGCCCGGCAGCGCGAACGCATACAACGGGCTCTCGACGAGAGGCACATAGAGTATGACTTCGTGCAGAGCGAAAACGCCGACAGCGTGGAACGGCTTGTGAAGATGCTCATAAACAACGGCTACAAGACCATAATAGTGGCCGGAGGCGACTCGGCGCTCAACGATGCGGCCAACTGTCTGATGGGTGTGGAGAAGCATGTGCGCGACGAGATAGCGCTCGGGGTAATCCCCAACGGCGTGCTCAACGACTTCGCCCGCTTTTGGGATTTCCGCGAGAGCGACATAGGCCAGACGCTCGACTGGCTCATGAAGCGGCGCACACGCAAGATTGACCTCGGATGCATACGCTATACCAACAAGCGTGGCGAGAAGTGCCGACGCTATTTTCTCAACTGTGTGAACATTGGTCTCATAGCCGACATCATGTATCTGCGCCGACAGGCCCGGCGACTGTTTGGCTCGCGCACACTGGCGTTTGTGGTGTCAACACTGCTCATGGTGTTTCACCGGCTCGAATACAAGATGCACTTGAAGATAAACACCGACGAGATAAAGCGTAAGGTGATGACCGTGTGCATAGGCAACGCCCGTGGCTACGGACAAACGCCAAATGCAGTGCCATACAACGGACTGCTTGATGTATCGGTGGTATATCACCCTGAAGTGACGCAGCTCTTGGCTGGCATTTGGTTGCTGTTCACCGGACGTTTCCTCAACCATCGCAGTGTGCACCCGTTCAGGACGCGCGAGGTGGAAGCCGTCAACACAGGCCACGCTCTCGTGAGCATAGACGGACGACTGATGAACACGCCCGAAGGGGACTACAAGGTAACGGTGGAGCAGGAAGTGCTCAACTTCATTATGCCGGGATAGGCATCTCCATAGTGGACTGACGCGCCATAGTCCCCTACCCTTGCCGACCTCATAAACTCCACACACGCCGAGCCATTCATGGCCGCAAAAAGCATGGCAGACAGCCATTATGGCCACTAACAGTACATAAAAACGGACATAAAGCAAAAAAATACCGTTTTTATTTTGCCAAAAGTACGAAAATAGTTACTTTTGAAACGCTAAACATAACCCCACCCTATCAACATAGGATGAGGACTTGCCTAAAAGAAACGACTAACTTTGAACATTAAAAACCTTAATACAAAATCTATGAGCTATTTACGATTTGAGAGGACAGCCATAACCAACCTTGAAGAGTCGCTCAAGCGCGAATTGCTCCGCACGAACCGCTCTGGAGCCTATGCCTGCTCAACCATTGTGGGCTGCAACACGCGCAAATACCACGGACTGCTGGTGGTGCCCGTACCGGAGCTTGACGACGACAACCACGTGCTGCTGTCGTCGCTTGACGTGACAGTCATTCAACACGGAGCTGAATTCAACCTTGGACTGCACAAATACCAAGGCAACAACTACAGTCCCGCTGGTCATAAGTACATTCGAGAGTTCGAATGCAACAAAGTGCCAACAACCATCTACCGCGTGGGCGGCGTGATACTCAAGAGAGAACTGCTTTTCCAGCACTATGAGGACCGACTGCTCATACGCTACACTCTGCTCGACAGCCACTCGGCCACCACACTGCGCTTCCGTCCGTTCCTCGCTTTCAGGAGCGTGCGGCAGTTCACCCACGAAAACTCTACGGCAAGCCGCGAATACTTCCAAGTGGACAACGGCATCAAGACAAAGATGTATGCTGGCTATCCCGACCTATACATGCAGTTCAGCAAGAAGAACGAATTTGTGTTTGCTCCCGACTGGTACAGAGGAATAGAATATCCCAAGGAGCAGGAGCGCGGATACGCCTCAAACGAAGACTTGTATGTGCCGGGATACTTCGAGATGCCCATACGCAAGGGCGAGAGCGTGGTGTTCTCGGCCTCCACATCGGACATTCGCACAAGCAAGCTCAAGGCGCTTTTTGAGGAAGAGATGGACAAGCGCACACCGCGCGACAACTTCTTCCACTGCTTGGTAAATGCCGCGCACCAGTTCCATCAGCACGAGAAAGACGACACGCGCTATATAATAGCTGGCTACCCGTGGTTCAAGTGCCGCGCACGCGACACGTTCATCGCACTTCCGGGCTTGTCGCTTTCAATAGACGAGCAGGACTACTTCGAACTTGTGATGAAGACTGCCGAGAAAGGGCTCCGCGAGTTCATGCAGGACAAGCCTCTTACAGTCAAGATTTACGAGATAGAACAGCCCGATGTGCCCCTATGGGCCATTTGGGCTCTGCAAAGATATGCCCTATATACGGGAAAAGAGCACTGCATGCAGATGTACGGCAAGTTCATCAACGACATTGTGGCCTATATAATAAAAGGAAAGCACCCGAACCTGCGACTCGACGACAACGGTCTGCTCTACAGCGACGGGCGCGACAAGGCTGTGACATGGATGAACTCCACCGCCAACGGCCGTCCGGTAGTGCCGCGCACAGGCTACATTGTGGAGTTCAATGCGCTGTGGTACAACGCGCTCAAGTTCTGTGCCGCCATGAACGAGGAATTCGGCAAGAAAGAATTGGCCGAAGACCTTGAGAAGCGTGCGGAACTGTGCGGCAAGTCGTTTGTGGACACGTTCTACAATGAGTACGGTTACCTGCACGACTATGTTGACGACGACTATAAGGACTGGAGCGTAAGACCAAACATGGTGTTCACCGTTGCCTTCGATTACTCTCCGCTAAGTCAGGAACAGAAGAAGACGGTGCTTGACATCTGCACCCGTGAACTGCTGACGCCAAAGGGTCTGCGCACACTGTCGCCAAAAAGCTCCGGCTACAACCCGATGTATGTCGGACCACAGACACAGCGCGACTATGCCTATCACCAAGGCACAGCTTGGCCATGGCTGGGAGGTTTCTACATGGAGGCGTGCCTCAAACTCTACAAGCGCACAAGGCTGAGCTTCATAGAACGCCAAATGGTGGGCTACGAGGACGAGATGTACTGTCATGCGCTCGGCACTATTTCAGAGCTGTACGACGGCAACCCGCCGTTCAACGGAAGAGGCGGCTTCTCGTTTGCTGTAAATGTGGCGGAAATACTGCGCACACTGAAGATGCTTGAAAGTTACACTTACCAAAAATAGAAAGGGAGGATAAAGACTATGAAAATACTTATGTTCGGTTGGGAGTATCCTCCTCACATCCTTGGCGGACTTGGCACAGCAAGCTTCGGCATTACCGAAGGACTGCACGCTCAAGGTGATGTGCAGATAACTTTCTGTCTGCCAAAGCCATGGGGCGACGAGGACAAGGCCAACGCCAACATAGTGGCTATGAACGCCGTTCCAATAGCATGGCGCGACGTGAACTATGATTACGTAAAGAACCGCGTGGGCAATGTGATGAGCCCGGACTATTACTATCGTCTCCGCGACCACATCTACGCCGACTTCAACTACATGAACGTAAATGACCTTGGGTGCATGGAGTTCTCAGGACGCTACCCCGACAACCTGCACGAGGAGATAAACAACTACTCCATTGTGGCTGGCGTGGTGGCAAGGACCGAAGACTACGACATAATCCATGCGCACGACTGGCTCACCTACCCTGCGGGAATACACGCCAAGCAAGTGAGCGGCAAGCCTCTTTGCATTCACGTGCACGCCACCGACTTCGACAGAAGCCGCGGCAAGGTGAACCCCACAGTATATTCCATAGAGAAGAACGGTATGGACTGGGCCGACTGCATCATGTGTGTGAGTGAGCTTACACGCCAAACGGTCATAAACCAGTATCATCAAGACCCGCGCAAAGTGTTCACCGTGCACAACGCGGTGTATCCGCTGAAGCAGGAGTTCGCCGCCATTCCGCGCCCCGACCATACGGGCAAGGAGAAGGTGGTGACGTTCCTCGGGCGAATAACCATGCAAAAGGGACCCGAATACTTTGTGGAGGCGGCCAACATGGTGCTCCACCGCACACGCAACGTGCGCTTCTGCATGGCTGGTTCTGGCGACATGATGAACGCCATGATATACCTTGCAGCAGAGAGGGGCATAGCCGACAGGTTCCACTTCCCTGGTTTCATGCGAGGGAAGCAGGTGTATGAGTGTCTGAAGGACTCCGACGTGTATGTCATGCCGTCGGTAAGCGAGCCGTTTGGCATATCGCCATTGGAGGCTATGCAGTGCGGCACTCCTTCCATCATATCTAAACAGAGCGGTTGCGCGGAGATATTGCACAACTGCATAAAGGTGGACTACTGGGACATTCACGCTCTGGCCGATGCCATATACTCTATCTGTACCAACGAAAGCCTCTTCCGCTACCTGCAAGACGAGGGAAAGAAGGAGGTTGACCGAATAACATGGGAGAAGGTTGGCCTATGGATACGTGAGCTTTATGAACGCACGCTCGGCCACAGGTTGTAAACTCCCGCCAAAGAACCATTCACACAAAGAAACTATTAACTCAAGCAACAATATGAAAACCATTTGCCTCTACTTTGAGATACACCAGATAATACATCTCAAACGGTATCGTTTCTTCGATATCGGAACAGACCACTACTACTACGATGACTACGAGAACGAGCGGAGCATCAACGACATTGCAGAACGCTCATATATGCCTACACTGAACGCACTGCTCGAGATGATACGCGACAGCGACAAGTACCTGAAGGTGGCGTTCTCGCTGTCGGGCGTAGGCATGGAGCAGTTGGAAATGCACGCCCCACAGGTGCTCGAGAAGCTGCAGGAGCTTAACGAGACGGGATGCGTGGAGTTTCTCGCCGAGCCTTATTCGCACGGACTGTCTTCACTGGCCAACGAAGAGACGTTTGCGGCCGACGTGAAAAAGCAGGCCAACAAGATTGCAGAGTACTTTGGAAAGAAGCCTACAGTGCTGCGTAACTCGTCGCTCATATACAGCGACGACATAGGCCGACAGGCAGCAGCCATGGGCTTCAAGGGCATGCTAACAGAAGGTGCAAAGCATGTGCTGGGCTGGAAGTCGCCGCACTATGTCTATAACTGCAACCAAGCCCCTAACCTGAAGTTGATGCTGCGCGACGTTGAGTTGAGCGACGACATATCACTGCGCTTCAACAATAGTACTTGGAGTGGCTATCCGCTCTTTGCCGACACATACATCAACCGCATAGCTGCATTCCCCGAAGAGGAGAAGGTCATAAACATCTTCATGGAACTCTCCGCGCTCGGCATAGCACAGCCGTTGTCGTCAAACATACTTGAGTTCATGAAGGCTCTGCCTGCATGTGCCAAGGCAAAGGGCATAACGTTCTCTACGCCATCGGAGATTATCAAGTCAACCAAGAGCGTCAGCGCACTCGATGTGCCCGACACTTTGTCGTGGGTTGACGAAGAACGCGACGTGAGCTGTTGGTTGGGCAATGCCATGCAGAGGGAGGCGTTCAACAAGCTGTACAACGTGGCCGACCGCGTGAGAATAGCCAACGACCCGCGCATCTGCCAAGACTGGGACTATCTGCAAGCCAGCAACAACTTCCGCTTCATGACCACAAAGGCATCGAACGTGGGACTAGACCGTGGCATATACTGCGATCCATTTGACGCATTCACCAACTATATGAACATACTCGGTGACTTCATCAGCCGCGTAAACAGTCTTTATCCAGACGATATCGACAACGAGGAACTTAGCGCCCTACTCACCACGATAACGAATCAAGGCGACGAGATAGAGATGAAGGACAAGGAGATACTGCGTCTGAAAGCCAAGTTGGCGAAGATGCAGACTGCCGAAAGCCGTCTGAAAGCCAAGATAGACAAGGAGAATGCACCTACGAAGCGTGCCACAACACGCAAGACTGCCGTCAAGAAAACAGCGGAGACGGAAGCAGAGAAGAAGAAGTGATGCAATTCACGAAAAATAGAAAAGGAAAGAGCGCAGCCCGATAAATCAGACTGCGCTCTTTATTTATTAAGCAACGCTTTGAGTTACGCCTATAGCGAAAGCGTTTTTACTTCACCTTGGCAACTATTGCCTTGAAAGCCTCGGGGTTGTTCACAGCGAGGTCGGCAAGAACCTTACGGTTAATTTCGATGCCAGCCTTGTGGAGAGCACCCATGAGTGTTGAGTAGCTCATGTTTTCCAAACGGGCTGCAGCGTTGATGCGCTGTATCCACAGTGCGCGGAAGTTGCGTTTCTTGTTGCGGCGGTCACGATAAGCGTAAGTCAAACCCTTCTCCCAGGTGTTCTTTGCTACCGTCCACACGTTTTTGCGGGCACCGAAGTAGCCACGTGTAAGTTTCAGAATTCTCTTTCTCTTTGCTCTTGAAGCAACATGATTGACTGATCTTGGCATAGTTTTGTTCTTTAAACGTTAGACAATGGGATTAACGGAGACGCAACAGGTCGTGAACCTGCTTCAAGTTGTCGGAATCAACAATTGCTTGGTGAACCAAGTTACGCTTTTGTTTCTTGGTCTTCTTTGTCAAGATGTGACTGTGAAACGCGTGATGTCTCTTAATCTTACCAGTACCGGTCAAACGAAATCTCTTCTTTGCACCGGAATTTGTCTTTACTTTTGGCATTTTTTGTTGTTATTTGATTGTTATTTATTCTGTGGCAACGCATATACCAGGCGTTACGCACATGTTCTTGTCATTGTTGCGGTCTATTCCTCTCCTTTGAGTTTCTTCAGAGCATCGGCACTAATCTTAGCGTTGGCCAACAGACCGCCATTGGCTGGTTCGGCTGTCGGTTCCTGCACAGTAGCCTTGGGCGCATCAGCATTTTCGCTTTCCCTCTTCTCTCTGTCCATTGCCTGCTGGCTTTTCTTCACGGCACCGGTCTTCTTCGGGGCTATGTAGATGAACATCTTCTTGCCTTCAAGCGACGGCATGCGCTCCACCTTTCCAAACTCCTCCAAGTCGTTGGCGAACCTCAGGAGCAACACCTCACCTTGCTCCTTGAACAGGATTGAGCGTCCGCGGAAGAAGACGTAGGCACGCACCTTGTTACCATCCTCAAGGAATTCCTTGGCGTGTTTCAGTTTGAAGTTGTAGTCGTGTTCATCGGTCTGCGGCCCAAAGCGTATTTCCTTGACCTCGACCTTCACTTGCTTGGCCTTTAGTTCCTTTGCCCGTTTCTTCTGTTGGTAGAGGAACTTAGAATAGTCTATGAGCCGGCAAACCGGAGGGTTTGCGTTGGGCGATATTTCGACTAAGTCCACTCCTTGCTCTCGAGCCATATCCAAAGCTTGGCGCGTCGGGACGACAATCGAACCGTTGTCATCCGTGATGCGGACTTCACGCACTCGAATCTGCTCGTTTACACGGTACTGATTCTTAATCTTGTCATTCTTCATTGGCTACTCTTGAAAATCGGATGCAAAGTTACTATTTTCCATATAATTACCAAAGTTTTTATTCTTTTTTTTGTCAGTAGCAGATGCTACTCACAAGAGAGCACAAAGGGCGACAATACTGCAAATGTGACATCTTTAGATGCAAGATGTGGAAGGCCACAAATCGGTTAATCCTCCAACAGATGAGCGGACAAAACATCGGCGGTCTGCACGATGGTCACAAGCGGCACATCATTTGCAACCGATATGTTGCTTTTCAACTCATAGCTTTGGAAAGACAAGTCCCAAGCACCCATGTGCCAGCGTATGGCCAACAACTCATCGTTGGTAAGTTCCAAGCCGAGACGCAACAGCATGACCACCGACTTCTCTCCGTGGCCAAACGGGAAGCGTGTGTAATCGACATCGTAGCCAGCATACTGTTCCCAGCGTCCCTGATTGTCCTTGCGGTATTTGGTTTTCTTGTGGTAGATGTTGGCCTTGCACACATCATGCAACAATGTGGCTATGGCAATGCTCTCCTCAGGCAAACGCGATTCAAGTTCCGGTTTTAGTTCTATCATCTGCCGCCGCAGCGCCATGGCAGTACGATAGACGTTAAACGAATGTTCAAGCAGTCCTCCATCGTGGTTGAGGTGGCGGTTCACAGAGGCTGGCGCGTCGAAGAACCCCGATTTCTCAAGATAAGTCAACACAGCATCAATAC
>CAVHDN010000010.1:0-16488 GCA_963634315.1 Flexilinea sp.
ATTGTCCTCAAAAATAGTCTCGTAATCTGACAAAGCCAATTTATAGAACCCACCTGAAGCAATAACATTTTTTCGCTGTAGTTTATGCGCAGAATGGAAATGATTTGATACATTTGCAGCCACATTAAGAACAAGACTAAGGAGGAAAGACAATGAAAAAGTTGTTTGCAATGGCATTTGCGGCTATCATGCCGATGCTTTTCACAGCCTGCGACGACGACAAGCCATTCGACAGGCACGACTGGTACGAATGGGATGAAGGAAATAGAGGAGACGGCGAAGACGGCAGAGATGGCGAACAGAGCACTGAGCCGCTCGTGGGACAATGGCAGGGCTCACACGCCTCAACCTACTACGCAGAGGTGTGGGCAGTAAGCGGTTCTACGTTCGGCACCATCTGCGAGTTCACTGCCGACGGTCAGGGTGTGCAGCTCGACTACGACAAAGAGTCGCCGCGCGAGAACTACGCCTACAGTCCGTTCACATGGACGAAGCAGGACAACAATATCACAATGACCTATGTGAGCAATGATGTTCTCACCACAGCCACTACCGACAACTACGCCCTCACCGACAAGGAGTTCACGGGCAAGATGACCTACAAGGGCTTCGGTGCCTACAGCTTCTCGCTGGCCACAACGTCGGGCTTCGACTGGTCGGCTTATCAAAGCACAGCGCAGGCCAAGACCACAAGGGCTTTCATGCAGCAGTTGCGGCAAAGCAACGCCAAGCCCATGAGGTGCGGCTCTTTCGCAAAATAGACATAGCGCAGGTTGGCCTATTCTTTTGGACTTTACATGAATTCTTAATAATTTTGCGATGCATTAAACTCAGTCTATGATTTATATAGCTTTGCCCCACGAAGAGACACGGCGACTGTCGTTCTACCTGGCCATGGAGGAGTTTGTAGCCCGCCATGTGGACGAGGACGACTGCTTCTTCATGTGGCAGGTGGAGCCAAGCGTGATATTCGGGCGCAACCAACTGATTGAGGCCGAAGTGAATCTGAACTTCTGCCGCAAGCACGGCATAGAGACTTTCAGGCGCAAGAGCGGCGGGGGCTGTGTCTATGCCGACCGGAACAATATCATGTTTTCCTACATCACAAAGGACGAAGCCGTCAACTTCACCTTCAACCGCTATATAAACATGGTGGTGCTCATGCTTCACAAACTCGGTGTCGATGCCAAGCCGTCAGGACGCAACGACATAATGATTGGGCAGCGCAAGGTGTCGGGCAACGCCTTCTATCACATTCCCGGACGAAGCATAGTGCACGGCACCATGCTCTACGACACTAACATGGAGAACATGGTGGGGGCCATAACACCCACCGACGCGAAGCTATTGAGCAAGGGCATAAGCAGCGTGAGGCAACGCGTGGCTCTGCTCAAGGACTTCATTAGTCTGGACATCGGGGAGTTCAAGTCGTTTGTAAGAAAGAACTTGTGCGACGGTGAGCTGACGCTTTCCGAGAGCGACCTGCACACCATCGGGAACATTGAGGAAGAATATCTGTCGCCGGAGTTCATCTATGGCAACAATCCAAAATACACCATAGTAAAGCGCAGGCGCATCGACGGTGTGGGCGACATGGAGGCGCACATCGAACTGAAGAACGGCATAATCAAAGGACTGAGTCTGCTTGGCGACTATTTTCTCACGGGCGAGATAGACAATAGCATCATAAAGTCCTTGAAGAACGTGAAGCTCGAGCCGGCGGCAGTGGAAGCGGCCTTGCCCGAACGCGTGGACATTGTGGTGCGCGGTCTGAAGAAAGACGACCTTGTGAGACTATTGACAGAACAAGCTTGAGACTATTAACAAAAAACAATTGAACATATGGAAAACAAAAGAACCTGTCTCTACGACAAACATGTGGCTCTCGGAGCACTCATAAGCCCTTTCGGCGGCTTTGACATGCCCATACAATACTCTACCATCATAGACGAGCACCAGACCGTGCGCACCGACTGCGGAGTGTTCGATGTGTCGCACATGGGTGAGGTGACCGTAAAGGGCAAGGACGCCGAACAGTTCGTCAACCACATCTTCACCAACGATGTGACTAAACTGGCCGTCGGACAGATACGATACGGCATGATGTGCTATGAGGACGGTGGAACGGTAGATGACCTGCTCGTATATAAGATGGGCGAGGGCGACTTCTTCATCGTGATAAACGCAGCCAATATCGACAAGGACTGGGAGTGGATGCAGAAGAACGCCGAGGGGTTCGACATGGAGATGCTCAACAAGTCGGACTACTATGGTCAGCTTGCCGTACAAGGTCCCCATTCGGAGCAAGTGGTGGAGGAGATTCTGTCACTGCCCTGCAGCGAGTTGACGTTCTACACCGTCAAGGCCATAGGCGACATAATAGTGAGCCGCACAGGCTATACCGGTGAGGACGGTTTTGAGATTTACGGTTCGCACGAAGCCATACGAGGCTATTGGGACAAGCTCATGGCCAGCGGCAAGTGCAAGCCATGCGGACTGGGTTGCCGCGACACACTGCGCTTCGAGGTGGGACTGCCCCTCTACGGCGACGAGCTGTCTGCGTCAATATCACCCGTCATGGCTGGACTGAGCATCTTCTGCAAGCTCGACAAGCCGGAATTCATCGGCCGTGAAGCTCTCGCGGCGCAAAAGGCCGACGGAGTGAAGCAAAAGGTGGTGGGCATAGAGCTGAAGGACAAGGCCATACCACGCCACGGCTACGCTGTGCTCAACGAGAGTGGCAAGCAGATAGGCGAAGTAACCACTGGCTATCACACCATATCTACCGACAAGAGCGTGTGCATGGCTCTCATAGATGCAGCCTACGGCAAACTTGACACACCTGTCAAGATACAGATACGCAAAAAGACTTTCCCTGGAAAGGTGGTGAAAAAGAAGTTCTACGACAAACATTACAAGAAATAAAAATAAAAACAAGAAACACTATGGCTAAAGTTATTGAAGGACTCTACTACTCGGAGTCGCACGAATTTGTAAAGGCAGAAGGCGATTTCGCCTATGTGGGCATAACAGACTACGCACAGCATGCCCTCGGAAACATTGTTTATGTTGACCTTCCTGAAGTGGACGACGAAGTGGAGGCTGGCGAGGAGTTCGGCGCTGTGGAGAGCGTGAAGGCTGCAAGCGACATCATCTCGCCCGTCAGCGGCACCGTTGTCGAAGTGAACAACGCGCTCGAGGACGCTCCTGAGCTCATCAACAACGACGCTTTCGCCAACTGGATTATAAAGGTGGAGATGTCCGACAAGGGCGAGCTCGACAAACTGATGGACGCGAAAGCCTACGAGGAGTTCTGCGCAAAGGAGGCTTAATCCTTAAGGAAAAGACCTACTAACACGAAAGACATTCAACATGACCTATAAATATTTTCCACACACAGAGGCCGACAAGGCCGCCATGCTGGAGACCATCGGCGTAGAGTCGCTTGAAGACCTTTATGCCGACGTTCCGGAAAGCGCACGCTTCAAGGGCGAATATGCTCTGCCGGAGTCGATGAGCGAAATGGAAGTGCGCCGCTTCTTCGAGGCTCTCGGCAAGGAGAACACTCGCTTGACATGCTTTGCCGGAGCGGGTGTCTATGACCACTACACGCCCTCTGTCGTGCCGAGCATCATTAGTCGCTCGGAATATCTCACATCCTACACTCCCTATCAGGCTGAAATATCACAGGGAACACTCCACTACATCTTCGAATATCAGTCGATGATGGCTGAACTCACGGGCATGGACATCTCCAACGCGTCTATGTATGACGGCACTACCGCAACGGCCGAGGCTGTCATGATGGCTGTGGCTGCATGCAAGAAGGCCAACAAGGTGCTTATTTCATCGACCATCGACCCAAAGACTTTAGCGGTGGTGCGCACGTACGCTAAGTTTCACGGCATAGAACTGGAAATGATTGCCGCTGAAGACGGTGCTACCGACAAGGCCGACCTTGCGGCAAAGATTGTGCAAGGCGGCGTGGCCGGGGTGCTGGTGCAGCAGCCCAACTACTACGGTGTGGTGGAAGACTATGAGGGAGTGGCCGACTTGGCGCACGCCAACAAGGCCCTCTTCATAATGAACAGTGTGGCCGCAGACCTCGCAGTGCTGAGGACACCGGGCGAATGGGGTGCCGACATTGCCGTGGGCGACGGACAGAGCCTCGGCATACCCATGAGTTTCGGCGGTCCATCGGTGGGCTACATGTGCTGCACAGAGAAGCTCATACGCAAAATGCCTGGCCGCATAGTGGGCATGACCAAGGACAGCCGTGGCCAACGGGCATTTGTGCTCACGCTGCAAGCACGCGAACAGCACATAAGGAGACAGAAAGCCACTTCTAACATCTGCTCAAACGAGAGTCTGATGGCTCTGTTTGTCACAATCTACATGTCGCTCATGGGCAAGGAGGGACTGAAAGAGACAGCCGAAATGTCTTATTCAGGTGCCCACTACCTTTACGACCGCCTCATGGAGACAGGACATTTCACGCCAGTGTTCAACCGCCCGTTCTTCAACGAGTTCTGTGTGCGCTACGATGGCGACTTGGACGCTCTCCAAAAACGCTTCATCGACAACGACATATTCGGTGGTGTGAAGGTGGCCGACGACATAGTCATGTTTGCAGTGACAGAGAAACGCACAAAGGAAGAGATTGACAAACTAATCAAAACAATCTGAAGACATGAACAACAGACTATATGGTAATCTCATCTTCGAGCTTTCGCACGAAGGGAGACGCGGCTACTCACTGCCCAAGAACAGCTTCGGCAACTACGAAATACCTGCAAGCCTGCGCCGCAAGGAGGATGCCTCTCTGCCGGAATGCGACGAGATGACTGTGGTAAGACACTACACGAACCACAGCGAGAACAATTTCGGAGTGAACAATGGTTTCTACCCGTTGGGAAGCTGCACCATGAAATACAACCCCATAATCAACGAGGAAATAGCGGCCATGCCGGAGTTCGCTGAACTGCACCCCTTGCAGCCGGCCGACACATGCCGTGGCGCACTCAAGGTGTGCGAGGGTTTGGAGCACTCTCTGGCAGAGATAGCCGGCATGAGCAGGTTCACACTCAACCCGTTTGCAGGAGCGCACGGCGAGCTCACGGGACTCATGGTGATAAGAAGCTACCACGAGAGCCGTGGCGACTCGAAGCGCACCAAGGTGATAGTGCCCGACTCCGCCCATGGCACCAATCCCGCTTCAGCTGCAGTGTGCGGTCTTGAGGTGGTAGAGGTGAAGAGTACGCCCGAAGGACTCGTGGACGTTGAAGACCTCAAGGGACTGCTCGACGACACAGTGGCGACCATGATGATGACCAATCCCAACACGCTCGGCCTCTTTGAACAGTCCATACCGGAGATTGAAAAGCTCGTTCACGCCTGTGGAGCATTGCTCTACTATGATGGTGCAAACCTCAACCCGATGCTGGGCGCATCTCGCCCTGGCGACATGGGCTTCGACGTGATGCACATCAACCTGCACAAGACCTTCTCGACACCTCACGGTGGAGGTGGCCCGGGTGCCGGTCCTGTGGGCGTGAGAAAAGGACTCGAACAGTTCCTGCCTGGCGAGTGCGAGACGTCGGTGGGCCCCTACCATGGCAATTTCGCCGTGCTCTTGCGCGCCTACGCCTACATTCTGTCGTTGGGCCGCGACCAGTTGAAGATGGTGGGACCATTGGCTACGCTCAACGCCAGCTACATAAAGGAGTCGCTGAAGGACGTTTACGAGTTGCCCATCAGCGGACTGTGCAAGCACGAGTTTGTATTCAACGGATTGAAGGACAAGACAACGGGCGTGACAACGATGGACGTGGCCAAGCGGTTGCTCGACTATGGCTACCACGCACCCACCATATACTTCCCTCTGCTGTTCCACGAGTCGCTCATGATTGAGCCCACAGAGAACGAGAGCAAGGACACCTTAGACGGTTTCATAGCCGTGATGCGGCGCATTGCCGAGGAGGCCAAGACTGAACCGGAGGTGGTGAAGAGTGCTCCGCACAACACTCCCATCGGACGTGTGGATGATGTGCTTGCGGCAAAGCATCCCATCGTGACCTACAAGCAGATGGTAGCCTCGCAGGAGGAAGCCTGTTAACACACACATTGGCAGAGCCATGTCCGAAAGTCTTTTGGCACGGACTGGCTCTGTTTTTTTTATTAGCTCCACTAAAGGTGGGTTCTAAAATTCCCACCGTAACGATACACCTAAAGAGAAAAACCATCAATGAACACCGACATCATCGTCATAGGCAGTGGCCCTGGCGGCTATCGCACTGCCGAATATGCAGCGAAGAACGGACTCGACGTTGTCATCATAGAGAAGAACCAACTGGGCGGAACGTGCCTCAACGAGGGTTGCATACCCACCAAGACCTACGCCCGCAACGCTGAGATAATGGACACGCTGCGCGAGGCCGATGCCTTTGGCCTCAACAACCTGCAATACACATTCGATTTCCACAAGGTGGTCGAGCGCAAGAATGCCGTGATAGACCAGTTGCGCAGTGGCATTGCCACACTTCTATCGGCACCCAACATCACACTTGTGAGCGGCGAAGCCCACTTCAAGGACAGTCACACGGTGGTTGTGGGGCAAGATGAATATACGGCCAAGACCATCGTTATAGCCACAGGCTCCTCGCCGAAGATGCCAAGGATAGCCGACATGGACGAGAGCATGGTGTGCGACAGTTCGCAGATGCTCGCCTTGACCGAACTGCCCGAGCGCCTTTGTATAGTGGGAGCCGGTGTCATAGGCATGGAGTTCGCCTGTGTGTTCAGCAGCTTCGGTTGCAAGGTCACTGTGGTGGAGTTCCTCAAGGAGTGTCTGCCCTCGCTCGACAGCGACATAGCCAAGCGTTTGCGCAAGCAACTTGAGAAGAGAGGCATAGAGTTCTACCTGCAAGCTGCCGTCAACTCAATAGTCAATGGACAAGTGACGTTTGAACGCAAGGGCAAGACCGTTACGGTGGAGGCCGACAAGGTGCTGCTCGCCGTGGGGCGCAAGCCCAATACGGAGGGACTGGGCTTGGAAGCCGCAGGCGTGACTTACGACAATAAAGGTATAATGGTGGACGACAACATGCAGACCAATGTGCCGGGCGTTTATGCCATAGGCGACGTGAACGGACGGACGATGCTTGCCCACGCCGCCACCATGCAGGGCATGCGAACTGTAAACCATGTGCTCGGACAAAGCGACACCATTCGCTTCGACATAGTGCCCGCCGCCGTGTTCACCCATCCCGAGGCGGCAAGTGTGGGAGTGAGCGAGGACTATTGCAAGCAACAGGCCATCAACTACCGCTGCGCCCGTGCCCACTATCGCGCCAACGGTAAGGCTTTGGCCATGAACGAGACCGAGGGACTGGTGAAAATCATAGCCAACGGCGACGGTACCATCATCGGATGCCATGCCTTCGGAGCACATGCGGCCGACATGGTGCAGGAGATTGGTGCGCTGATGTGCCGCAACACCACCATAGACCAACTGAAAGACATCATACACACTCACCCCACACTGGGCGAAATGGTGCAGGAGGCCGCCCTTAGCCTATGATAGCAACAGTAATATTGGCGGTGCTTCTCGTTGCCGTGACTGTGGCCTTGGTCATGGCTTTGCGCAAGGTGGGTGCTATAAGTCAGGAGCGCGGACGGCTTGAGGTGGATGTGGAGAAGAAGAACACCGAACTTGAGTTGCGCAACGAGCAGATAACCAATTTAGACAAACGTGCCGAACAGGCAGAGCAGGAGGTGCACCGACTGACGCAGGAGAACCGCGACATGGCCGCCAAGGTGGAGGCCAACCTGCGCGAGATAGAGCTTGTGCGCAAGCAAAGTTCCGAGGAGGCAAGGCTGCGGAGCCAGCAGTTTGCCGAGCAGCTCAACACGGCAAAGGAACAGATAACCAACCTTGCGCAGCAGATAATGGAGCAAAACGCGCGCAAGCTGAAGGAACAGAACACCGAGAGTGTGGGCAGCATAACGCAACCGCTCAAGGAAGCCATAGGCGACATGAGGAAGGCCATAAGCGAGAGCATGAAGGACACTGCACAACACTCGGCCTCGTTGCGTGAGCAGATAAAGCTGATGATGGACAGTAGTCGCGAGATAGGCGTAAAAGCCGACAACCTGGCCAATGTGCTGCGGCGCGACAACAAGGCGGCGGGCAACATGGGCGAGATAATACTGGGCGACTTGCTGGCCTCGCAGGGACTCACCGAGGGAATACACTACGAGGTGCAGGCCCGACTGCGCGACGAGATGGGACGACCTATAAAGAACGACGACACGGGCAAGGAGATGCAGCCCGACGTGATACTCCACTATCCGCAGGGACAGGATGCCATAATAGACTCAAAGGTGTCGCTCGTGGCCTATGAGAAATATGTGAACGCCACAAGCCAAGACGACAAGGAACGCTATCTGCAAGAACACATAAAGAGTGTGAGGCAGCACGTGGTCGAACTGGCGCGCAAGGACTACAGCAAGTATGTCAAGGCACCGCGCGAGGCGATAGACTTCGTCATCATGTTCGTACCGTTTGAGTCGTCGCTGCAACTCGCCCTCGCCAACGACCCGACACTTTGGCGCGACGCTTTCGAGCGCAAGGTGTTTGTGACGGGTGAGCAGAACTTGCTGGGAATACTCCACATGATACACATAGCATGGGTGCAGAACCAGCAGGCAGAGAACCAAGAGAAGGTGTTCGGCGTAGCTGAACAGTTGCTCGACAGGCTCGGCGACTTCATCAAGCGCTACCACGACCTCGGCGAGGCATTGGAGAAGACGCAGAAAGCCTATGCCTTTGCCGACAACAAACTGCTCTCCGGACAGCAAAGCGTGGTGAAGAAGGGACGCGAGCTGATAGACTTGGGGGCGAAGGAGAACGCCAACCGACGAATACCCAAACCCGACCTTGCTTTGGGTGAGACGGCGACGGAGCCTGAAAACACTTAGCGCCGTGATCTACATCAACACCGACATCTACAACTTCGACCTCGGCGAGGCTCTTGCCCAAATATCGGAGCAACGCCGCGAGCAGGCCCTCCGCTTCAGCCATGAGGAGGGTCAGAGGCTGTGTGTGGCCGCCTACATGTTGCTCCGGCATGCCCTGTTGACTGAGCACGGCATAAGCGACAATGTGGAATTGGGCTATGAGGAGGGCGGCAAACCGTACATCAAAGGCTACGAGACCATACACTTCAACCTCAGTCACTGTCGCTCGGCTGTGGCCTGCGCCATCGACAGCCGTCCCGTAGGCATAGACATTGAACAGGTCAGACCGTTCAAGGAAGCTTTGGCGCGCCATGTGCTAAGCACTGAGGAATATGAAAAGGTGGTGAGCGCAGTGCAGCCCGACGTAGAGTTCACGAGACTATGGACCATGAAGGAGAGCATGCTGAAACTGTCGGGCCTCGGTCTGCGCACCGACCTGAAGACCCTTTTGCCTTGTAGTGACGTGAAGCACACCACACTCAACATTCCCAACTCACGGCTTATATGCACCTTATGCCAGAGCGCAAGATAATACACGTTGACATGGACGCGTTCTTCGCCTCTGTGGAACAGCGCGACAATCCCGAACTGCGCGGGCGTCCTGTGGCTGTGGGGCACGACGAGCCACGCGGTGTAGTGGCCACGGCGAGTTATGAGGCGCGCCGCTTCGGCGTACACTCCGCCATGGCCATGACCACAGCCAAGCGCAGGTGCAGTCAACTGGTGATAGTGCCGCCGCGTTTTGAGGCCTACAAGGCAGTGTCGGCACAGATACACTCCATATTCAGCGACTATACCGACATGATAGAACCGCTGTCCATCGACGAGGCTTTCCTCGACGTTACCGAAAACAAGCGCGGCCTGACGCTTGGCGTTGACATAGCCAAGGAGATAAGGCAACGCATAAGTGAGCAACTGCACCTCACGGCCTCGGCGGGCGTGTCCTACAACAAGTTTCTGGCCAAGATAGCCTCCGACTACCGCAAGCCCGACGGTCTCACGGTGATACACCCCGACCGGGCGCTGGAGTTCATACGCTCGCTCCGCATAGAGCAGTTTTGGGGTGTGGGAGCCAAAACTGCCGAGCGCATGCACTTCATGGGCATATTCACGGGCCGCGACCTGCAGGAGTGTTCGCAGAAACACCTGCAAGAAGTGTTCGGCAAGGCTGGTGCGATGTACTACAACTTTGCCCATGGCATTGACCCGCGCCCTGTAGAGACCGAGTATGTGCGCAAGTCGGTGGGCTGCGAGCAGACGTTTGCCGAGGACATAGGCAAGCGTTCGGCGGTGATAATAGAACTTTACCACGCTGTGCTCGAGTTGGAGCGGCGTGTGAAGAAGGACAACTTTGAGGGGCGCACGCTCACGCTCAAGGTGAAATATGCCGACTTCAGTCAGATTACGCGTAGCTTGACGCAGCAGAAGATGCTCACCACTAAAGACGAGATACTGCCTGTGGCCAAGCAGTTGCTCAAGGTTGTAGATTTCTCTACGGCCCATCCCATACGCCTCTTGGGGCTTTCGGTGTCCAACCCGTCGGCCGAGGCCAATATCCACAAGGCTGAATGGGTGGAGGGCTTCCTCGAGTTTGACGACTAAGGAGATATTATCCAATATCTTCTAAACCATAGCTTCAACCCACCTAAACCATAGCTTCAGCTCGTCTAAACCATAGCTTTAGGAATAATATAGCCCATATGCAAGTCACCAAGACCAACAACGCCCCTGTCCACCATTGCAGACAGAGGCGTTGTTGATTTTGTCTCTCTTTGGCCGAAAGCCTCAAAAGAAGGGGAGCCTGTGAGGGGTGTTGCGTCAGAACAGGAGCGTGCGCTCTATCCAATACTCACCAATGCCGGCCACGAAGCCCAGGAAGGCCACCCACGATATGCGTTTCATGTACCACACGAAGGTGATCTTCTCAAGACCCATCACCACCACTCCGGCGGCAGAACCGATAATGAGCATGGAACCGCCCACGCCCGCACAGTAGGCCAGGAGTTGCCAGAATATGCCGTCCTGCATCATGTCGCCGGTCTCGGCCAGCGGGTACATGCCCATGCAACCAGCCACCAGTGGAACATTGTCAACTATGCTCGACAGCACACCTATCACAGCGGTTATGAGGTAGTTGTTGCCGTTGAACACCACATTGAGTCCACTGCCGAGTGCGGAGAGCACTCCCACCGTCTCCAGACAGGCCACAGCCATGAGTATGCCGAGGAAGAACAATATGGTGGACATGTCTATGCGTGAGAGCATATCGGTGACGCGCTTCATCTTCGCACCCTTGTCGTTGAGCCCCGGCATGCGTCCGTAGAACACCTCGGTCACAGTCCACAGCACGCCAAGCACGAGTAGAATGCCCACGAACGGCGGCAGGTGGGTGATGGTCTTGAATATAGGTACGAATATGAGGCCGCCCACACCGAGAAAGAACACCGTCTTGCGCTGTTTGGCCGACAGCAGCTCAGCCTCGGTAGTGGCCGTCGTTGCAGTGTCGGCATCCGAGTCAACGTTGCCTTTCAGCGAGTAAGACAGTATCCATGTAGGCACCACGAGCGACACGAGCGACGGCAGGAGCAGTTCCTTTATCACACCCATGGCCGAGATGAGTCCCTTGTTCCACAGCATGATGGTGGTCACGTCGCCTATGGGCGAAAACGCTCCTCCCGAGTTGGCCGCTATCACCACGAGCGAACCATATATCATACGCTCCTTGTGGTCGTTCACGAGTTTGCGCAGTATCATTATCATCACGATAGCCGTGGTGAGGTTGTCCAGTATGGCCGAGAGGAAGAACGTCATGAAGGCTATGCGCCACAGCAGGGCTCGCTTGCTTCGGGTGTGCAGGGTGTCGCGCACAAAGTTGAAGCCACCGTTCTGGTCAACCAGTTCCACAATGGTCATGGCGCCCATGAGGAAGAAGAGGGTGGTCGAGGTGCTGCCGAGGTGACGCTCAATGGCGTCGCTCACCACCGAGGCGGTCCTTTCGCCTATGGCGTCGGGAAGGAATGACGCTGGGTCGAGCATGAACAGAGTCCAGCAGCACACAAACATTAGCAAGGCCACAGCAGCCTTGTTCACTTTGGTCAGACTTTCGAGGGCAATGAGCACATAGCCCACGATGAAGACTACCACGATTGAGATGGTTAAGGTTGTCATTGTTTTATATTTGTAGTTTTTAGTTTGTTGCTTCAGCAAGCGCGCCAGTGGGCGATTAAGACTTAGACGCATGCAAAGTTAACAAGAAAAACATGCCTTGTTGACTAAACGCGCACTAAAACCACGTAAACGTTTTCTTATGGGGCACAGTGCGGTTGCATTGTCGCGCACAGCCCTCACGCCATGGCCATGCAGAAATTTATTAGCATTTTTCTTAGTGCAAAAGCCAAAATCTAATATTCCCTTTGCGCAACATCCGCTAACTTTGCCACAAAATAAAACCTAACTACTAATTTAAATAACAAAACAACAAATATGGAAAAGGAGAAATGTTTCTTTGCCGTTGACCTCGGGGCCACCAGCGGCAGAACAATCATAGGCCGTTTGCATGAAGGGAAAATCATGCAGGAAGAGCTGACACGCTTCGACAACAACCTCATTGAGACCGGCGGACACTTCTACTGGGACATCTACGCCCTCTACAACGAGATTATAAAAGGACTCAAAGAGGCCGCACGCCGACAGCTGCCCATCTGCTCCATAGGCATCGACACATGGGGAGTGGACTTCGTGTGTGTGGGCAAGGACGGAGCGCTGCTGCGCAATCCGCTGTCCTACCGTGACCCGCACACCTTCGGCATGCTCGACGACTACTTCAACAATGCGGTTGACAAGCAGACAGTATATGACATCACCGGCATACAGTTCATGAACTTCAACTCGCTGTTCCAGCTCTACACCATGAAGAAGAACGGCGACTCGGCTCTGCAAGGCGCCGACAAGATTCTCTTTGTGCCCGACGCTCTCAGCTACATGCTCACAGGCAAGATGGTTTGCGAATACACCATTGCCTCGACAAGCCAGATGCTCGACCCTCGCACAAAGGAGCTCGACGAGAAGCTCTTGGCCAGCATTGGTCTCACACGCGACCATTTCGGTCCGATGACCAACCCCGCCACAGTGATAGGCACCATAACGCCCGAGGTGCAGAAGATGACCGGACTGGGTGCAGTGCCCGTGGTGGCAGTGGCCGGCCATGACACTGGTAGTGCCGTGGCTGCCGTGCCTGCCAAGGACGAGCAGTTCGCCTACCTCAGCAGCGGCACATGGAGTCTCATGGGCATAGAGACCAAGGACGCCATCATCAACCCCGTGAGCTACGAGCGCAACTTCACCAACGAGGGCGGCATAGAGGGCACCACACGTTTCCTGAAGAACATCTGCGGCATGTGGCTCTACGAGCGTTGCCGCAAGGAGTGGACCGACGCGCCCAAGTCGCACACTGAGCTGATAGCCGCCGCCATGCAGACCGCACCGTTCCAGAGCATGATAAACCCCGACGACGAGGTGTTTGCCAACCCCACATCGATGGTTGAGGCCATACAGAACTATTGCAAAGCCACAGGCCAGCACGTGCCGGAGGGCTACGCCGAGATTTGCCGTTGCATCTTCGAAAGCCTCGCCCTGCGCTACCGTCAGGTGTTCGGCTACCTCAAGGAGATGGCCTCGTTCCCGCTCAATGTGCTGCACATCATCGGCGGTGGCTCGCTCAATGCCTATCTCAACCAGTTCACAGCCAACAGCCTTGGCGTGAAGGTGCTCGCCGGACCGCAGGAAGGCACCGCCTTGGGCAACATCATGCTGCAGGCAAAGGCCGCAGGCGAGGTGAGCGACATGTGGGAGATGCGCCGCATAATAGCTGCAAGCATCGAGCTTAAGGCATTCGAGCCACAGGACAAGGAGGCGTGGGCGGACGCCTATGCACGCTACCTGCAAGTGGTAGGCAACAAGAAGGACTAACAATAACCAAATCAATAACGAACAAACAAATAAAACTAAAGCGAACATGAAAGCAGAATTGATTACAAAGAACTACGAGATTGCTAAAGAGCGCTACGCCGCTCTTGGTGTTGATACCGACAAGGCCATCGAGACCCTTGAGAAGACTCCTATATCGCTGCACTGCTGGCAGGCCGACGATGTGGTGGGCTTCGAGCGCGGCGAGGCTGCTTCGGGTGGCATACAGTCAACGGGCAACTATCCCGGCAAGGCACGCAACATCGACGAGCTGCGTCAGGACATCGAGAAGGTGCAGACTCTTCTCGCCGGTACCTACCGCCTCAACCTCCACGAAATCTATGGTGAGTTTGGAGGCAAACTCGTTGACCGCGACGAAGTGGGCGTGGAGCACTTCCAGGGATGGATGCAGTGGGCAAAGGAGCACAACCTCAAGCTCGACTTCAACTCCACTTCTTTCTCTCACCCGAAGAGCGGCAGTCTCTCACTGTCCAACCCCAACAAGGACATCCGCGACTTCTGGATTGAGCACACCAAGCGTTGCCGTCGCATAGCCGACGCCATGGGTAAGTATCAGAACGACCCGTGCATCATGAACATCTGGGTGCACGACGGAAGCAAGGACATCACAGTGGAGAAGTCTCGCTATCGTGAGATACTCAAGAATAGCCTCGACGAGATTCTCGCAGAGAACTTGCCCAACATGAAGTCTTGCCTTGAGGCCAAGCTGTTCGGCATCGGCCTGGAGGCCTACACCGTGGGCTCTCACGACTTCTATGCTGGCTACTGCGCCAAGAACAACGTGATATACACACTCGACACTGGTCACTATGAGCCTACAGAGAACGTGTCCGACGCCGTTTCGTCGCTCCTGTTGTTCGTGCCTGAGCTGATGCTGCACGTGTCGCGCCCAATGCACTGGGATTCCGACCATGTCACTCTCTACGACGACAACACGCGCAACCTCTTCTCCGAGCTTGTCAGGGCCAACGCTCTCGACCGCGCCCACATCGGTCTGGACTACTTCGACGGTTCCATCAACCGCATTGGTGCCTACATCATTGGTGTGCGTGCTGCACAGAAGTCACTGTTGCAGGCCTTCCTCGAGCCGCTCGCCAAGCTGCGCAAGTATGAGGATGAGGACAAGCTGTTCCAGCGTCTCGCTCTGTTGGAGGAGGCCAAGACTCTGCCGTTCGGTGCTGTCTATGACTACTTCAACATGAAGAACAACATCCCCGTGGGCGAGGAGTTCATAGCCGACGTGGAGAAGTATGAGGCTGAGGTGCTGAGCAAGCGCAACTAAACCCTTAACTTATGGAAATATTACTTGGGCTTCTGATTATAGCCATTGGTGCATTCTGCCAGTCAAGCTGCTATGTGCCAATCAACAAGATTAAGGACTGGAGCTGGGAGAGCTACTGGATAGTTCAGGGCGTCTTCGCTTGGCTCGTGCTGCCCCTGCTGGGTGCTCTGCTTGCAGTGCCCGAGGGGCACAGCCTCTGCGAACTGCTGGCCGGCGGCAACTCGTTCAACATCTGGATGACCATACTCTTCGGTGTGCTGTGGGGTGTGGGCGGACTCACCTTCGGCCTCTCCATGCGCTACCTTGGCGTGGCCCTCGGACAGAGCATCGCCCTCGGCACATGTGCCGGACTGGGCACCATCATGGGTCCTGTGCTGCTTAATGTGTTCTTCCCCGAACAGAATGCCCTCAGCAACCTCACCTTTGCCGTGTTGCTCGGTGTGGTGGTGACGCTCATCGGCATAGCCATCATTGGTGTGGCGGGGTCCATGAAGGCCGCGTCGCTCTCCGAGGAGGAGAAGAAGGCGGCGGTGAAGGACTTCAACTTCCCCAAAGGCTTGCTCATTGCTCTGCTCGCAGGTTTCATGAGCGGTTGCTTCAATGTGGGACTTGAGTTTGGCAAGGACATAAACTTCGGCCCGCTCACTCCCGACATGTACAAGACTCTGCCCGCAACGTTCCTCGTGACACTTGGCGGCTTTGTCACCAACGCAATCTACTGCTTCGCGCAGAACAGCAAGAACAAGACTTGGGGCGACTACAAGAAAGGCAGTGTGTGGGGCAACAACCTCCTGTTCTGTCTCTTGGCCGGTGCTCTCTGGTACAGCCAGTTCTTCGGACTGTCGCTCGGCAAGGGCTTCCTCACAAGTTCGCCCACTCTGATGACGCTCGCTTTCTGCATACTCATGGCACTCAATGTGGTGTTCTCCAACGTGTGGGGCATCATCCTCAAGGAGTGGAAGGGTTGCTCGGGCAAGACCATCGCCGTGCTCATCGTGGGCATTGTGGTGCTCATCATATCGTCGTTCTTGCCGCAACTGGTGTAAGACTGACGGTCGCATCTGCCCATCGCAGAAAGCGCTCCTACTACTGTGCCGAGGTCGCACTTGGCTTTCCTTTCGGCCGCCGACTTTCAGTTCGGAGAAGCGCTCCTACTGCGACCTCGCGAAAGGGCAAACTTAGTAGGAGCAGTTCTCCGAACT
>CAVHDN010000011.1:0-16485 GCA_963634315.1 Flexilinea sp.
GGCACGGTGATAGGCGCCGACGGCTTCGGCTTCGCTCCCAACACCGATGGTTATGACAAGATACCGCAGATAGGCATTGTGACCATAGAGGACAATGTGGAGATAGGAGCCAACACGTGCATTGACCGCTCCACCATGGGCAGCACCGTGATAAGGAAGGGTGTGAAGCTGGACAACCTCATACAGGTGGCGCACAACGTGGAGATAGGCGAGAACACCGTCATGTCGGCGCAGGTGGGCATTGCCGGCAGTACGAAGGTGGGCGCGTGGTGCATGTTTGGCGGCCAGGTGGGCCTTGCCGGACACATCTCCATAGGCGACAAGACGTTTCTCGGGGCGCAGTCGGGAGTGCCGGGCAACATCAAGGGCAACCAAACGCTGATAGGCACGCCGCCCATGGACCCGAAGGCTTACTTCAAGTCGCAGGTGGTGTTCAAGAGGCTGCCTGAGATGTACAAGCAGTTGAACGAGCTGCAAAAGGAAGTGGAAAATCTGAAAAACAATAACAGCAACAAACAGCAATCATGATGAAACAGATGACTTTAAAGGGCAGCTTCTCCCTCTGTGGCAAGGGGTTGCACACAGGACTAAGCCTGACGGTGACGTTCAACCCAGCACCTGTGAACACCGGTTACAAGATACAGCGCATTGACCTTGAAGGCATGCCTACAATCGATGCCATAGCCGAGAATGTGGTTGACACGAAACGCGGCACGGTGTTGGGCAAGGGCGACATCAGGGTGTCAACCGTGGAGCACGGCCTCTCGGCTCTTTATGCTCTCGGAATTGACAACTGCCTCATACAGGTGAACGGTCCGGAATTTCCCATTCTCGACGGCAGTGCGGTGAACTATGTGGAGAAGATAGAGGAGATAGGCAAGGAAGAGCAGAACGCTCCCAAAGACTGGTATGTCATACACAAGAAGATAGAGGTGAAGGACGAGGAGACGGGTTCGTGCATCACCATATTGCCCGACGAGGAGTTCAGCCTCACGGCCATGTGCTCGTTCAACTCCAAGTTCATCAACAGCCAGTTTGCCTCTCTCGACAAGATAGAGAACTTCAAGAGCGAGATAGCTCCTGCAAGGACGTTCGTGTTTGTGCGCGACATTGAGCCTCTGCTCCAGGCCAACCTCATAAAGGGCGGCGACTTGGACAATGCCATCGTGATATATGAGAAGCAGACATCGCAAGAGCAGCTCGACAAGTTGGCCGACATGATTCAGGTGGAGCACCGCGATGCGACGGAGCTTGGCTACATACAGAACAAGCCTTTGGTGTGGGACAACGAGTGCACACGCCACAAGTTGCTCGACATCATAGGCGACATGGCGCTCATAGGCAAGCCCATCAAGGGACGCATCATCGCCACACGCCCTGGCCACACCATCAACAACAAGTTTGCGCGACAGATGCGCAAAGAGATACGCAAGCATGAGATACAGGCTCCGGTCTATGACCCGAACGAGGCACCTGTGATGGACGTTAACCGCATTCGCGAACTCCTGCCTCACCGCTACCCCATGCAGCTCGTTGACAAGGTCATAGGCCTCGGTGCCACAAGCATCGTCGGCATAAAGAACGTCACGAGCAACGAGCCTTTCTTCACCGGCCACTTCCCGCAGGAACCGGTCATGCCGGGGGTGCTGCAGGTGGAGGCCATGGCGCAGTGCGGAGGGCTGCTGGTGCTCAACACCGTGGAGGAGCCTGAACGCTGGTCAACCTATTTCATGAAGATAGACGAGGTGAAGTTCCGCCAGAAGGTAGTGCCGGGCGACACCTTGATATTCAAGGTGGACTTGCTCGCACCGATACGCCACGGCGTCTCGTCGATGAAGGGCTACGTCTTCGTGGGCGACCACATAGTGTCGGAAGCATCGTTCACCGCACAGATAGTAAAGAACAAATAAACAAGAAGATATGAATACAATAAGCCCCATGGCCTTTGTCCACCCAGAGGCAAAGCTCGGCGACAACAACGTCATAGGCCCCTTCTGCTACATTGACGAGAATGTGGAGATGGGCGACAACAACAAGCTCTACAATAGCGTAACCATACACACCGGCGCTCGCATAGGCTCCGGCAACGAGTTCTTTCCAGGAGCGAGCATAAGCACCAAACCGCAGGACTTGAAGTTCAAGGGTGAGGAGACGCTCTGCGTGATAGGCGACAACAACAGCATACGCGAGAACGTGACCATAAGCCGGGGCACGGCCAGCAAGGGCAAGACGGTGGTGGGCTCGGGCAACCTGCTCATGGAGAACATGCACATAGCACACGACTGCGTGGTGGGCAACGGACTGATAATAGGCAACTCGACGAAGTTTGCGGGCGAGGTCACCATCGACGACAACGCGATAATAAGCGCGACGGTGCTTTGTCACCAGTTCTGCCACATTGGCGGCTACGTGATGATACAAGGCGGGTGCAGGTTCAGCCAGGACATTCCGCCCTACATAATAGCAGGAAAAGAGCCTACACGCTATTGTGGCATAAACATAATAGGTCTGCGCCGACGCGGCTTCAGCAACGAAACCATAGAGAAGATACACGACACCTACCGCACCATTTATGCCAACGGCATCATCAAGGACGGCATACAGGAGGCACGGGCGAAGTATCCGGGCGTGGCGGAGGTTGAATATATCTGCTCTTTCATAGAAAACTCGAAGAGGGGCATCATCCGCTAACCATTCGCAAACCATCCGCGTAATGGACGACCTGCTTATCGTTGTCACGGGGCCAACGGCCGTAGGCAAGACGGCATTGTGCATGGAGATAGCCAAGGAGTATGGCTTGTCCGTCATAAACGCCGACTCAAGGCAGATCTACAACGGCATGCGAATAGGCACGGCTGCGCCTTCCGCAGAACAGATGGGGGAGGTGAGGCATTTCTTTGTGGGGGCATTGTCGCTCGATGACTACTACAACGCGTCGATGTTTGAACAAGATGCCCTGCGTGTGATAGGCCAGCAGTTTGCCCTACAAGACCCGAAAGGGCGGCGGCGCGCGCTGATGAGCGGCGGGAGCATGATGTATATCGATGCCGTGTGCAAAGGCATTGACGACATACCCACCATCACCGAGGAGACGAGGGCTATGGTGAAAGAGCGGTTGAGGCGCGAGGGACTTGAGAGCCTTTGCGAGGAGTTGCACAAACTCGACCCTGACTTCTACGACATCGTTGACCGGCACAACACAAGGCGTGTGGTGCACGGGCTGGAGATTTGTCTTCAGACGGGTCAGACATACACTTCTTTCCGCAAGAGGCAACCGCAGAAACGGCCGTTCAAGGTGGCCACCATTGTGCTCAACCGACCGCGCGAAGAACTGTACCAACGGATAAACTCACGCGTTGACTCGATGATGCAAAGCGGACTGCTTGAAGAGGCCAAGCGGCTCTATTGCCACAGACATCTCAACGCCTTGAACACCGTGGGCTACAAGGAGATGTTCGCCTACCTTGAAGGCACTTACTCTTTGGACGAGGCGGTGGAGCGCATTAAGGGCAACACAAGGCGATATGCCCGCAAACAACTGACGTGGTTCAAGAAGTATGACGACGCCAGATGGTTCAATCCGAGTGACACAAACGAAATAATGAATTACATATCTCAACTATGAGCAAGACTCAAAGCGAGGGGAAAGGCAGGGCAATGCGTCTCCTTTCCATGTTTCACAAGGCGATAAAGGCTTTCTTTTCATGGTATAAAAGTTTGTACAAAGGAAAGAAATGGTACGTCAAGACTCTCGTCGGTTTCGTATCTTTAATTGTCGCGTTCATCCTGTACTTAGGGGCTGTCGATATAAACTTCCTCTGGCTGTTTGGCAAATCGCCAAACATGGACATGATAAAGAATCCTGTCACCAACCAAGCCTCTGAGATTTACAGTGCCGACGGGGTCATGATAGGCAAGTATTTCAACGAAAACAGAACTCCTGTAAAGTATGAAGACGTTAATCCTGTGTTCTGGAAGGCTCTCATAGACACCGAGGACGAACGCTTCTACCACCACTTCGGCATTGACCTTCAGGGCGTTTTTGCCGCTATGAAAGACTATGTGGTGCACCACGATGCACGCGGAGCCTCAACCATAACACAGCAATTGGTGAAGAACATGTTCAGGGTGCGCACTCAATACTCCACTGGTCTGCTTGGCTATATACCTGGTGTGAAGATGCTGATAATGAAGAGCAAGGAGTGGATTACGGCTGTGAAGATTGAGATGTTCTTCGACAAAAAGGAGATACTCACGATGTATGCCAACACGGTGGACTTCGGCTCAAACGCTTACGGCATCAAGACGGCCTGCAACACCTACTTCGGCAACACGCCAAGCGAGATGACCGCCGACCAAGCCGCCATTCTCGTGGGCATGCTCAAGGCCACTACCTACTATAACCCACGCATAAATCCTGAGAACAGTCTGCGCCGCCGCAACACTGTGCTTGACAACATGAGACAGCACGGCGATTTGGACAAGGCAGCTTATGACTCGCTGAAAGATGTGCCCATCAGTCTTAACTATAATGTGGAGAGCAACTACGACGGACAGGCTACCTACTTCAGGGAGGCTGTGGCTAACGAACTGAAAGACTGGTGCCGCGACAATGGATACGACCTTTACACGAGTGGACTGAAGATATACACCACCGTTGACACTCGTATGCAGAAATATGCGGAGGAGGCAGCGCGCAAGCAGATGCGCATCGTGCAGCGCAACTTCAAGAACCACTGGGGCAAGACCAATCCTTGGCAGGACGAGAGTCACAAGGAAATACCCAACTTCATTGAGGGTATAGTGCAGAAACTGCCAGTGTATAAGCAGTTGTTGGAACGCTACCCCAACAACCCCGACTCCATACAGATTTGCCTGAATCGCCCGCACAAGGTGAAAGTGTTCGACTACGACAAGGGAACGGTAGAGATGGAGATGAGCACCATGGACTCCATACGCTACATGGTGCGCTTCATGCACTGCGGATTTGTGGCTATGGAGCCTAACACCGGACATGTGAAGGCGTGGGTGGGCGACATAGACTTCAGGTCGTGGAAGTATGACAAGGTGACGGCCATGCGCCAACCCGGTTCCACGTTCAAGTTGTTTGTCTATACTGAAGCTATGAACCAAGGACTCACGCCATGCGACAAGCGACGCGACGAGTATTTCAGCATGAAGGTGTACGACAGCAAGCAAAACAAGGAGGTGACGTGGGCGCCGACCAACGCCAACGGTTACTTCACGGGCGACTCCATGCCACTCAAGGCGGCCTTTGCGCAGAGCATTAACTCCGTGGCTGTGAAGCTCGGTCAGGAGATGGGCATAGAGAACATTGTAAGGACTGCCCACGACATGGGCATCAAGAGTCCGCTCGACAATACGCCGTCGCTCGCGCTTGGCTCAAGCGACGTGAACCTGTTGGAACTTGTCAATGCCTACTCCACAGCCGTGAACGACGGCAAGATGCACGAGCCGGTTCTTGTGACTAAAATACTCGACCGCGACGGCAACGAGATTTATGTAGCCCCGTCAGAGCAGCGTCAGGCCATACCCTACAAGAGTGCATTCCTGATGCAGCAAATGCTTCAGGGAGGCATGCGTGAACCGGGTGGCACGAGTCAGAGCCTGTGGGGGTATGTGGGCAAATACCGCGACACAGACTTTGGAGGCAAGACCGGAACATCCAACAACCACTCCGACGCTTGGTTTGTTGGCGTAAGTCCTAACCTCGTGGCCGGAGCGTGGGTGGGAGGCGAATATCGCTGCATACACTTCCGCACGGGTGCATTGGGACAGGGCAGTCGCACGGCACTGCCCATCTGTGGCTACTTCTTCGAATCGGTGCTGGGCGACCCTAACTTTCAGAAATACCACGGCAAGTTTGCCAAGCCCAAGGACAGTGACATTGCCTACTCTATGTACAATTGTGACAGCTACTACCGAAGCCGTGCCACCGCCGACTCTACCGACACCGACAGTCTCGGAGGCGAAGAGAACATAGTGTTTGACGATGGCGAGACGACCGCTGTCGAAGGTGAGGAAGGGCAAGAGCATCATGCCAATCACGCTGATGTCACGACCGACCCTGCTACCGACCACACAAACCCCGCAGCCACAGAAAACAAGAAACGCAAGAAGCCAACATACGAAGACGTGACTTTCCCTGACTGACACGCAGTATGGAACTTGACCTGAACAACAAAGAGTGGCAAGACGCCCTACAAATAATACGATTTACCCACCGCTCGCTTTTCCTCACCGGCAAGGCGGGCACGGGTAAATCGACTTTTTTGCGCTATGTGGCCGAGCACACCAAGAAGAAGTATGTGATACTTGCACCAACGGGCATAGCGGCCATCAACGCCGGAGGCAGCACTCTGCACAGTTTCTTCCGTCTGCCATTCCATCCTCTGCTACCCAACGACAACCGATACAACACACGCAACATACGCAAGACTCTCAAATACGGCAGCGACCATTGTCGGCTGCTGCGTGAAGTGGAGCTCATCATCATAGATGAGATAAGCATGGTGCGCGCCGACATCATTGACTTCATCGACAAGGTGTTGCGCATCTACTGCCGCAACATGCGCACGCCGTTTGGGGGCAAGCAACTGTTGCTCGTGGGCGACATCTACCAGTTGGAACCAGTGGTGCGCGACGATGACCGCCAACTGTTGCACCCTTTCTACCCCTCGGCCTACTTCTTTGCAGCCAAAGTGTTTCGTGAGTTCAGTCTTGTGAGCATAGAGCTTCGCAAGGTGTATCGACAGAGCGACGCTGCTTTCATAAACATTCTTGACCACATACGCGACAACACGGCGAGTCAGAGCGACTTGGCTCTGCTCAACTCACGCGTCGGCACCACCCTGGCCACACGCGACAACAACCTCGCCATAACCTTAGCCACACGGCGCGACACAGTTGACTACATAAACGAGCAAAGGCTCAACGGCATAGAGGGCGAGCCGTCGGTATTCATGGGTGAGATAAAGGGCGAGTTTCCTGTCACGTCGCTCCCCACGCCCATGGAGCTGCACGTCAAGCCCGGTGCACAGGTCATCTTCATAAAGAACGACAAGGACAAGCGGTGGGTTAACGGTACGCTCGGAGTGGTGAGCGGCATAGACGAGGAGCAGAACATCATTTCGGTGGTGACCGAAGACGGCAACGAATATGACGTGTGCAAGGAGGTGTGGGAGAACTTGCGCTACACCTTCAACGAAAAGGAACAGAAGATAGAGGAGGAGCAGCTTGGGGTATATATACAGTTCCCGCTGCGCTTGGCATGGGCCATCACCGTGCACAAGAGCCAGGGCCTGACGTTCCGTCAGGTGAACATCGACTTCACAGGAGGCGTGTTCGCCGGAGGCCAGGCCTATGTGGCGCTCAGTCGATGCACGTCGTTGGAGGGCATAAGCTTGAAGGGGCCCATAAAGAGAAGCGACATCTTCGTGAAGAACGAGGTGCTCGGCTTTGCCCGACAGTACAACGACAGCACGCGCATAGACAATGCGCTCAAGGAGAGCAAGGCCGACCGCGAGTATCACGATGCGGTGGAGGCCTTCGAGAGGTGCGACTTCGACGCGTTCATCGACAGTTTCTTCAAGGCCATACACAGCCGCTACGACATTGAGAAGCCTGCGGCCAAACGGCTCATACGCCGCAAACTTGGTATAATAACACGCTTGAAAGGTGAGGTGCAACGGCTTGAGGAGGAAAAGAAGCGGCAGAAAGCACTGTTGAAGCGTCTGGCCGCCGAATACACGCTGCTCGGAAAGGAGTGTGAGGCGGAGAAAATGTTTGATGCGGCCAAACGTAACTATATGAAAGCCCTTGAACTGTATCCCGATGCCCACGATGCCCGTCGCCGCTTGAACAAGCTGGACGGACGCAAAGCGTGACCGCCACATGGCTTTCACAATGGCTAAACATGCCCTTTAGGACGGCTAAACATGCTCTTTAGACTAGCTAAACAATATCTATACGATGTAAAGCATCGTTGTTTTTTGACACGCGTCAAGTGGCATGTTGCCGTTAAAAACTTAAAAAGTTTAAGTTGTTACAACAAGGTTTCAATGTTTTCTTTGTAATTTTACGCATTGGTTTGCGACATTGTGGCCAAACCTTTGCCCCAAGAAAATAAAAACCTAACATATAATGCAGTTCAAATGGAATTACGAACCACCCACACCGGAGACACAAAAGGCGGCTGAAGAGCTTGCCGACAAGATTGGAATGAGCCCAATACTTGCCGGTCTGCTCATTAGACGAGGCATAAAGACCGAGTCGGCGGCAAAGCGCTTCTTCCGCCCCATGCTCAGCGAACTGATAGACCCGTTCCTGATGAACGACATGGATGTGGCCGTTGACCGGCTTAACGATGCCATGGGCCGCAAGGAGCGCATCATGGTCTATGGCGACTACGACGTGGACGGATGTACGGCGGTGGCGTTGGTTTACAAGTTTTTGCAGCAGTTCTACTCCAATATTGACTACTACATACCCGACCGCTATGAGGAGGGCTATGGCGTGAGCCGCAAGGGCATAGACTATGCCAACGAGACGGGAGTGAAGCTGATAATAGTGCTCGACTGTGGCATCAAGGCCATTGAGGAGATAGGCTACGCCAAAAGCCTCGGCATCGACTTCATAATATGCGACCACCATGTGCCCGACGACGTGCTGCCGCCCGCAGTGGCCATTCTCAACCCCAAGCGGCAAGACTCCACCTATCCCTTCCACCACCTCTCGGGATGTGGCGTGGGCTTCAAGTTCATGCAGGCGTTCGCCAAGAACAACGGCATACCCTTCTCTAGGCTCATTCCCTTACTCGACCTCTGTGCGGTGAGCATTGCCGCCGACATTGTTCCCGTAACGGGTGAGAACCGCACGCTGGCGTTTCACGGCTTGAAGCAACTCAACCAGAACCCCTCCACAGGACTAAGGGCCATCATAGAGATATGCGGACTTGCCAACAGGTCGCTGACCATGAGCGACATAGTGTTCAAGATAGGGCCGCGCATAAACGCCTCGGGCCGCATGCAGAACGGAAAGGAAGCAGTGGCTCTGCTCGTGGAAAAGGACATACGCAAGGCCATGGAAGAGGCGAGTCTCATCAACGGCTACAACGAACAGCGCAAGGACATTGACAAGCAGATGACTGAGGAGGCCAACCGGATTGTGGAACGGTTGGAAAGTCAGAAGCATCAGTCGTCGATAGTGCTTTACGACGAGAACTGGAAGAAAGGCGTGATAGGCATCGTGGCTTCGCGCCTCACGGAGATATACTTCCGCCCCACGGTGGTGCTCACCATCAGCGAAGGCATGGCCACGGGGTCGGCCCGCAGTGTGGCAGGCTTCGACATATATGAGGCCATCAAGAGTTGCCGCGACCTGTTGGAGAACTTCGGCGGCCACACCTATGCGGCAGGTCTGTCGATGAAGAAGGAGAACATACACGAGTTCCGCCAACGCTTCCAAACCTACGTCAACGACCATATTCTGCCTGAACAGACGCAGGCCATACTAGACATAGAGGCTAACATCGACTTCAAGGACATAACCAAGAAACTGCTCACCGACCTGAAGAAGTTTGCACCGCACGGTCCTTGCAACCCCAAGCCTCTGTTCTGCACGAGCGACGTCTATGACTACGGCACGAGCAAGGTGGTGGGGCGCCATCAGGAGCACATCAAGCTGGAACTGGTGGATAGCAAGTCGAGCAACGTGATGAACGGAATAGCCTTCGGACAGAGTGCGGCGGCACGCTACATCAAGAGCAAACGCAGCTTCGATATTGTCTATACCATCGAGGAAAACACTTTCAAGCACGGTGACGTGCAGCTCCAGATAGAAGACATCAAGCCATCTGATGAAGACTGACACCTACAGGCAACTGCTCAAGAAGTATTGGGGCTATGACGACTTCCGTGGCATACAGCGCGATATAATAGAAAGCATAGGCAGCGGGCGCGACACGCTCGGCCTTATGCCTACGGGTGGCGGCAAGTCCATCACGTTTCAGGTGCCCGCGCTGGCCATGGAGGGAGTGTGCATTGTGGTGACGCCGCTCATCGCCTTGATGAAAGACCAAGTGGCCCACTTGAAAAAACGTGGCATAAGGGCAGCGGCCATACACGCCGGACTGTCGCACGATGACATAATAGCCATACTTGAAAACGCCATATTCGGTGCGGTGAGTCTTTTGTATGTCTCGCCGGAGCGACTGTCGTCGGAACTTTTCCTCACAAAGCTGCGTCACATGAAGGTGAGCTTCATAACCATCGACGAAGCCCACTGCATCTGCCAATGGGGTTACGATTTCCGTCCCTCTTATCTCCAGATAGCCCAAATACGTCCTGTCGTGCCCGACGCCCCAGTGCTTGCGCTCACGGCCACGGCCACGGCTGAAGTGGTCGAGGACATTCAGGAACAGTTGCACTTCAAGGAGCGCAACGTGTTCCGCATGAGCTTCGAGCGCAAGAACCTGGCCTACATAGTGCGCAAGACAATAGACAAGCGTAGCGAGCTGATACACATCCTTTCGTGTGTTAGCGGCAGTGCGGTGGTCTATGCCAACAGCAGGAAGCGCACTAAGGAGATTTCCGACCTCCTCAACAGCCACGGACTGCAAGCCACCTACTTCCACGCAGGACTTGACTATGCCGTAAAGGACGCGCGGCAGAAGAGTTGGCAAGCCGGCGACACTCGCATAATAGTGGCCACCAACGCCTTTGGCATGGGCATTGACAAACCCGACGTGCGTGTAGTGGTGCATATCGACTGTCCGAGCAGCTTGGAAGCCTACTTTCAGGAAGCAGGGCGCGCTGGCCGCGACGGACTAAAAGCCTATGCCGTGCTCCTGTATGAAGATGGCGACAAGCAAAGGCTGGCTAAACGTATAACCGACTCGTTTCCCGACACTGACTATATCCGTGATGTCTATGAACACCTGGCCTATTCCTTTCAGGTGGGCATAGGCTCGGGCTATGGCAAGACCTTCGAATTCGACATAGACAAGTTCTGCCGCACCTACCATTTCTTCCCTATACAAGTCGATTCTGCCTTGATGATACTCGACAGGGCTGGTTATATAGAATACAACGAACAGGAAGACAACCAAGCGCGTGTCATGTTCACACTGTCGCGCGACGAGTTGTATCGGTTGAAAGACAACTCGCCGAAAGAGGACAGTGTGATTATAGCCTTGTTGCGCACATACAGTGGCTTGTTCAGCGACTACGCCTACATAGACGAAGGCTTTGTGGCTCAACAAGCGGGCTTGGATGCCAAGGATGTGTATCTCTGTCTGAAATCGCTCAACCAAAAGAGAATACTAAGTTTCATCCCGCAACGCAACATACCCACCATTCGCTATGCCCAAAGCCGCGAAGCTCCCGAACAGCTCCGCTTCCCCGACAATGTATATAAGGAAAGGAAAGAACATTTCGCACTGCGTATAAGCGAAATGGCTGCCTATGCCTCATCCGACGACACTTGCCGCAACAGCATGTTGCTTGGCTATTTCGGTGAGAACCACACGCAAGACTGCCGTCAGTGCGATGTGTGCTTGGAAAAGTACGGGAAGAAGGCGGCAAGGCAACAGGAGCAAGATGCCGAGAATGCCATCCTCGCCCTGCTTGCCGATGGGCAACGCCATCATCTCACTGAGTTGCGAGACATAAAGTTTCCATCAAAGGCTATCGACCAGGCCTTGCGCAATCTTCTCGACGAAGAGCACATAGTCAACGAGGGCTGTTTCATATTTATTTGACAGGCACAAAGCGCAGGGCTGCGCCGCCTGATGGCTGCAAGTGCAGTTTGATGGTTTGGCCAGCCTTGATGGTGGATGCCGATGAAGCCACCTTAGTGCGCGTGGTCAGCGAAGGATCGTCGTTGTAAATCTCCACACGATACTTCTTTCCCTTTTGCAGAAAGTCGGCTGTGCTTATGGCTATGTCGCGTGCCTTCAGTCCGTTCATCGCTCCCACAAACCAATCGTCGTCCGAGCGGCGTGCTTGTATGATATACTCGCCTATCTCGCCCTCAAGAGCCTTGCTGTCGTCCCAAACGGTGGGACAGTGCTTCCAGAAGTCAAGTTCCTGCTCGCCCATATAGTCTTGGGGCTTGTCGTACCAATAGAGGAAGGTGATGGGACTGTAATAGACCACCGACATGGCCAACTGGTGGGCCTTAGTGTTCTTCACCCGAGAGTTGAAGTAGCACGGCGTGTAGTCGGCGGGTCCGCAGATGAAGCGTGTAAAAGGCAACACGGTGTTGTGCTCGGCATCGGGCATCTCCTCGTTGCCGCCTATTCCTTCTTGTGTCATTAGGTTAGGGTAGGTGCGGCTCCACCCTGTGGGACGATATTCGTCGTGTACGTCCACGAGAATATGGTGGTCGGCACACTTCTTCACGGCATTGTGCAACCATGTGGTCCACTCTTGTGAGCCTATCTGCACGAAACCGAACTTTATGCCACTTATGCCCCACTGCTCATAAAGGGGGAGTATCTGGTCGAGCTGTTGGTAGAGTGCACGCTGGTTGACATAAACCCACACGCCAACACCTTTGCTCTTGGCATATTGGCACAGCTTGGGCATGTCTATGTCGCGATTGTCGGCAACCTTCAAGGCCGACGAGCTCATCTTCATCTCCGGCCCGTACCATCCCGCGTCGAGCTCTATGTACTGCAAGCCCCTATCCACGCAGAAGTCCACTCCCTCCATTGCACTCAGCATGTTCAGATTGCACACGCGGAACGCCTTGCCCGGACGTATCCACTCCTTCGCGTCGGCTATCTGACAAGGAGCGTTGAGGTTGAGCACCATCTGCTTGTTGTTCACGAGGTCTATGGCCTTTTCGCCCACCATGATATATCGCCATGGCATGTCGTAAGCGGTGATGATGTCGGCCGATTGAAAGAGTGCCATCTGCAGTTCGTTGTCAGCCTTCAGCCTTAGCTTACCCCTGACGAAGTCCACCAGTGCTGCCTCGCCTATAGCCGCATAGAGACCGTTGGCCAAGTGCAGTGTCAACGGCCGTTCCGCCTCATTGCTCCATGCATTCTCGCTCTTCAGCAGTTTCACCTTTGTCGATTGCGCCTGTGCCCAAGCGAAGTGGTAAGCCTCGGCTCCCGGCGCGAAGCGGAACGAAGTGAGATCGTCGGTGATGTGCATGAACAGTCCGTTGGTGGCTTCGGGGAAGTGATAGCGTATGGCCACTCCCTCGTCGTAGGCTCTCACTATTATGTCAAAGAGATACTGCTGCCGCTTGTCGTAGCTGCCGCTCGCACCCTGATGCCGTGCGCCCTTTATCAAGTGTACGGTCATCTCATTATAGTGGTCGCGTATCTGCGCTTGCTCCCCATAGAGAGGCTGCCATGTGTTGTCTTCCTCACTCTTGTCCACACTGGTTACCTCCATGCCCACAGTCCACACACTGTTGGTATCGACGGCCACGCCCATGGCCGACTCCACCAGATGGTTGTCGATGTTCACTCCCAGTTCGCCTCGCTCCACCACTTGCTTTCCGCAGTATTGCATCTGATAGGTCAGTCTGCCTCCTTTCTGCTCCAAGGTGAAGCTGCATTTGCCGTCAGGTGACTCTATGGTGTGCTGGGCAAAGACCATTGTGGCCAGCATGAATAGCAGGAGACACGTCAGTCCCCTGCGACTTGTTTTGCTTGTCAGTATCATTTTATCTTCTTGTAAATGTCGTTAGGTAGTTTTATGTTCAGCGGCTGCACCGCACCCTTGTAGTTTGGGTCAGCGTCGGCCACGGCCACCACCCAGCAAGAGAATGCTCGGTGTGCGTTGTCCCAGCCTGCCTCATACGGATAGAGGCGGAATGTATTGTCGTTCACCTTCTTCACAGGCCCACATATCACCTCGATGTGCAGCTTTCCCTTTCCATGCTCGTTCGACACTGCGCTGTGCGTGGCGTCGGTATATGTGGGCTTTAGGTGAAACGTTGTGCTTTCCATGCTGTCAGGCTCAAACGTGATGCTCATGCCGCCTTGCCGCTTTTCGTCGAAATGTACTATCTTGCCTTGATATTCGAAGCCCACATACTGTACCTTCTTGCCTGCAGTTTCGGCATATCGTTGCTCTGTTAGTTCGGCCATTTCTTTGTCGAAATACCAAAAGGCATCGTGCTTGTCGCCCTTGTATTCTGCGTATGGTGCAGCCTTGGGCCTCTCTACTGGAGCCTGCGCTGGTTTTCCCTTGTCAGCACCGTCGGTGCCCACCATGTCCGGATGGAACCGCTCGGCCAACCATCCGTCTTGTGGATTTAACTTCTTTAGTTTTATCACGCTGCTGTTATTGCCATTGGAAGAGACTTGTCCTCCATCCAAACGCTGCTCGATGGCCTTTTCTATGAATTTGGCTATGTAGTCGGCCGTGCGGTCGCTGCAGTCGAAGTGGCCGCGGCCAGTGTCGCAAAGGAAGGAGATGCAACTTTCGGGATACATCATGCGGAACGCTAATGCTGGGTTGACGCGCGCCTCCCACCACTCATATTCACCCTCAACCATCAGTCCAGGTATGCCGTCGATGTTTCGGTTGCGCCCCCATTCCACATTGGCTGCACCATAGCCGCACAGATTGGTACGGGGTGCGTCTCCGTGAAAAGAAATGATACAGAGCGTGCGGTCGGGGTTCCATGCCGCGAAGTTCCATGGAAAGGTTGCCTGCGCCGAATGGCCCAGTGGTATTATTGGAGCCTTGGCCAACTCGGCATGGCCGCTTTGGTCGGCGAGGTTGGTCATCATCTCCTCAAACACGCTCTGCGCGTTCGACTGTGGGTCCCAGTTGTTGTTGAAGGCTGGAGCCACCCATACCATGGCTACGCCCAGCTTCTTCATATGCGCTTGAAAGCGAGCATTCTTGTATATGGCCTCCTCCGTCATGTTCTGTTGGGAGAGCATGACAGCCTTTACACTCTTGCACCCGTCGGGCACCCACAGATAGGCCACAGACGCCTTGCCTGTCTCATTGGATATGTACCGTCTCAACTCCACGGACCATTGAAACATGCCACTACCTCCCACGCCTATGGCATGAGCCGTCATGGAGAACAACAGTGCCATGGCACACAATATTCCCCATCTAAAACTTTCAGAATGTACTTTTTCCATAACGACAATTTATATATAGGTGGGAATTTTTCTGCCCTACCTGTATATAATACGCCTAAAACCGGCGTTCCACTTAAGTGTAGTGATGGATGTTCGCAAGATGCGAAGGGATGACCCCAACAGAATACTTGCAGAAGCACACTTAGGGGAAAATATATTATGGATGAAGAATAGTAAGGAGAAACGCGCCTATAATTTGTTTATGTCTTCGGCAGACAGTCCTGTCAAGTCGGCTATTGTCCCGATGTCTAAACCTTTGGCAAGCATGGCCTTGGCTATTTCCTTCGTTTTGCGCATCTCTCCCTCTGCAATTCCTTCCGCACGTCCTTCCGCACGTCCTTCCGCACGTCCTTCCGCCAATCCCTCTAATTTGGCATTGCCAAGCACATCGTTCTGAATCATTATGGCGTTGAGATGCTCATCATAGGCGTGGCGCTCTTCGTCTGTCATTTCATAATACTTCAGTCGTTTGCGCGCTTCTTGTAGGCCGGGAGCTTTCGTGTCAGAATTGATGACCCCATTCTTCAGGTAGTTCACCCATTCCTCCAATGGTGACTTCGCCACCTTGTCGAACTCGTTCACACGCACCAAAATGTATGTGGGGAATATCTCCGAAGGCGACTTCCTCACTATATTGTCCTTTTCTTTTGTGCTGATGACGAGTTGGTCTTTCGTGTGCAGCCCCACGAAGTTGTTCTGTCCGATATAGATATAGTCGGAGCCTTTGCCCAAGTCGAAATATAGAATGCTTATGGAATAGACCTTCTTAACCTCTTTGTAGCTGTTGCCAAGATTGATGTGTTCGGTGATGGCTTTCGCCACACCATAGAGCACGCGTTCGAGATAATACAGCTCGGTGGTGTTCTGCACCTCCACAATGATTATTTCGCCCTTGCTGTTCTTGGCTTTTATATCGACACGATTGAACTTGTCGTCGGCAGAGGTCTGATTGCTTTCGCTTTCCAGTATCTCCAACACCTTTATCTGCTCGTTGAGGAATACGGTGAGAAATCCCTCAAGCACGTCGAAGTTCGCCTTTTGGCGCAATAGACGCTTGATGGCCCAATCGAAACGTATGTATCTGTCTTTCATTCCAGGCATGGTTTGTCCTCCTTCTTTTAGTTAGGTTGTGGCGGTCTGAACTTAAGTTGTAGTTCAATTGCAAATTTACTGCATTTATTTTGTTTGCCAAAATCTTTTGGTGGTTTCATAGGTGTATTGTCGATTTGTCTTGGTTGATAGGAATGGACTTCATTTTGTTGTCTTTGAAGTCGCGATAGGCAACAACGTAACCCATAGTTTAATGTTATTCTTTACGGTGGGAATTTATAGAACCCACC
>CAVHDN010000012.1:0-16332 GCA_963634315.1 Flexilinea sp.
GTCTTGGAGGTGTGCTCGTCAGCGTATATGTCAACGTTGCCGAAGCGGCAGAACGGACGCACATCGTCAAGTCCGGCCACATGGTCGTAGTGAGAGTGGGTGAGCAGAATGCCGTCAATCTTACGGAAGGGGAGAGGGAGCATCTGCTGGCGGAAGTCGGGTCCGCAGTCAATGAGTATGCGTGTGGTTTCTGTCTCGATGAGTGCCGATGTGCGCATGCGCTTGTCCTTGGGGTCGCTGCTGGTGCACACCTCGCAGTCGCAGCCTATGGTAGGCACACCACAACTTGTTCCCGTGCCAAGGAATGTCACTTTCATAATATGTTGACCTCTGGTTTTATGTCTATTCCGAACTTGCGCGCTACGTCTTGGCGTATGGTGTCGCAGAGGGCTAACACCTCAGCTCCACTTGCTCCGCCCCTGTTCACAAGCACAAGTGCTTGGGTGGCGCACACTCCGGCGCGTCCCAAAGTACGTCCTTTCCATCCGCACTGCTCTATGAGCCATCCTGCGGGAATCTTCTCACTCTGCTCGTCAATGGTGTAATGGGGCATGCCTTGGTAGCGGGCGGCCAGTTCGTCATACTTCGTCCGTGGTACAATTGGATTCATGAAGAAACTTCCCGCATTGCCCTCAATGGCAGGGTCGGGCAATTTTGCGCGACGTATGTCTATGATGGCTTGGCGCAGTTGGGCCGCAGTGGGATGACTTATGCCCTTCTTGTCAAGTTCGGCGCGAATGTTGCCGTAGTCGAGACGTGGCGTGAACGAGTCAGATAGACGGTAGGTCACATGGGTCACAATGAAGCATCCGCGCCATTCGCCCTTGAAGCGGCTTTGGCGGTAGGCGTAGCCACACTCGTCGTTGTTGAAAGCCACGACTTTCCCCGTGCTCACTTCCACTGTCTCCACCTTATATATTATGTCCTTCGCCTCGACTCCATAAGCTCCTATGTTCTGCACTGGGCTTGCTCCCACTTCACCAGGAATGAGCGATAGGTTCTCCGCCCCGTGCCATCCGCGTTCTACGCAGAGTGCTACCACATCGTCCCAAACCTCGCCGCTGCCAACGCGCAATAATACGCCTCCCGGCACGTCTGTGGCCTCAACGCCACGAATGGCTGAGTGGAGTATGGTGCCGGTAAAGTCTTGAGTGAAAAGCAGGTTGCTTCCACCGCCAATGGCCAATAACGGACTGTCGGTTGGTGTGAGCGTGCGGAGTAGGTTGCGCAGGTCGTCTATGCTTTCATATTCTACAAAGCGTCGGCAATGGGCTTTGATGCCAAACGTGTTGCGGTGCGTAAGGTCGTAGTTGGCGTAGTCTTTCATATTGTAGGTGGTATCCTATGGTGTGTAGTAGCGGGGATGTAGGAGAATAAAGCGTTATGTCACTGGTTGAACTCTGTCAGCAACCATTTGCCGTGAGTTCTCTTGAAAACCAACTCCATCTCCAAGCCGTTGGAGATGCCCCGAATGACAAAGATGCGGTTATTGCTCTCTTTGTAGGGTTGGCCGTAGATGATGTTGTAGACTACTTTGTGGGGAAGTTGTGGCGCAAACGCAGGCCACGTGTCAACCGTGAGCACGCCAGTCATCTCGTTGAACTCATCGTCAGGGTCAGGGCCAACAAACTTGACGGGATTGCTAATGTGGCTCACTTGGTAAGCCGTGTCGGTGGCGAAATGACGGTAGAAATCTATAAACGAAGCGTTGGCGTTTTGCGATAGTGGCTCATCGTTGATGGCGTGCATTGTCCAAAGTCCATTCACTCGGTCGAACACATACTGCCTTACAGACTTCTTTCCCAATGAAATGCGTTCCACTATGACGTGGTTGACGCTTGTGTCCTTCACCACGCTCATTTGTTTCCTTCCGTTGAATATGAGCGTGTAGTAGTCCTGCCGCATGAAGAAGTGCTCCGTCTTCCATGAGCTTTTGTCGATGGTGGTAGTCTTTCCGCCGGATGTCACGGGCAGAGGAAACGTTATTCGCTTCATCTGTAACTTCTTGTTAGCAGCAAAATTGAAGAAGAAATCATCGAATAATTCATCGGCCGCCTTTGGCATGGGCATCTCAGAAATGAGTTGTTCAAGAGTGTCGATTACAGTCGGCTCGGTTACGGTTGTATCCGAATCGGTTTCAACATCGCCTTTTGCCGTTTTGTTCCCGCCACATGAGCATGTAAGCGAGATGATTGCGATGACCGCAAATAAAGACTTGTTCATCTATTAAATCGGAATAAAGGAATCCGTGCGTCAAATTTCCGCAAAAGTACAACTTTATTTTTATATCCTGCTTTCTTTCGGTGCAAAAATATTACCTTTGCACAAATTTAAAAAACAACAAAGCATCATGATACTCGACAAAATAGACAGTCTTTTAAAAGAAGTGCAAAACCTCAATGCAAAGAACGCTGAAGAGATAGAGGCTTTGCGCTTGAAGTATCTTAGCAAGAAGGGATCCATCACGGCTCTCATGGCTGACTTCCGCAATGTGGCAGCCGACCAGAAAAAGGTTGTGGGAATGAAAATCAACGAGTTGAAACAGACCGCCATCGACCGCATAAATGCTTTGAAGGAGCAGTATGATAGTGTTGAGGCTGATGGCGAAGCTCCTGATTTGACTCGTACACCCTATCCAGTGCGCCTTGGTACGCGTCATCCGCTCACTATAGTGACCAACGAGATAATAGACATATTCTCCCGTATGGGCTTTGTGCTTGCCGACGGTCCTGAAGCAGAGGACGACTTGCACGTGTTTACGAAGATGAACTTTGCCGCCGACCATCCGGCACGCGACATGCAGGATACCTTTTTTGTGGAGCAAAACCCTAACGACGTGACCAAGAACATACTGCTCCGCAGTCATACGAGTTCTGTGCAGGCGCGGGTGATGGAGACCACGCAACCGCCCATCCGCGTGATTTGCCCTGGCCGTGTATATCGCAATGAGGCGATAACGGCACGTGCTCACTGCTTCTTCCATCAGGTGGAAGGCCTTTACATAGACAAGAACGTCTCATTTACCGACCTTAAGCAAGTGCTCCTGTCTTTTGCACGCGAGATGTTCGGCCCTGACACGAAGATACGTTTGCGCCCAAGCTATTTCCCGTTTACCGAACCGAGTGCGGAGATGGATATTTCGTGCCACATCTGCGGAGGTGTAGGTTGTGGTTTCTGCAAGCATACCGGATGGGTCGAAATCCTTGGTTGCGGTATGGTTGACCCCAATGTGCTCGAGGCCTGCGGTATTGACAGCAAGGTGTATTCGGGCTATGCATTCGGAATGGGCGTGGAGCGCATAACCAATCTCAAATATCAGGTGAGCGACCTACGCATGTTCTCAGAAAACGATACGCGCTTCCTTAAAGAATTTGAATCGGCTTATTGATAGTCCGCCTAATAGTAGGTGTCTGTTGATAGTCCACCCACTGATATTTATTCCAATCATGGCCCATGCGGCAAACTGCGACAAGCCACATCGAGTTGGTTGATTTCTACTTTCGCAGTTCCGTATTGGGCCATGATTGTGTTTTGGAACTTGCCTATACAGTCTTCGTCGTTTTTTTTGCGTTCTGATTAAAAACTCGTTAATAGTCCGTATTTTTTGCTTTCATATTGCCGACTTTTGGATAAAGATGGCTATCTTTGCGCAAGTTTTTCAATAAGACACACATGGCGCTGGTTCTAGTCCTGATACTGCTGTTTGGCTATTTTTTGATAGCCACAGCCCATATAACCAAAGTGAATAAGGCAGCCGTGGCCATATTCATGGGGACTGTGGGATGGGTCCTCTACGTCTGTTACGGATCCGACTTTGTCATGCAGCAACATTCCGCTGACTATTTCACCTTTCTTGGCGGCAATGAGGCATCGAGCGAAGCCGTGAAATACTACATCTTTAATAATATATTCATAAAATATGTAGGCAAGGCAGCAGGCTTGGTGCTGTTTCTCTTGGCCACAATGACCATTGTTGAGATACTCAACAACAACGGCTGTTTCGACTTTATAAGTGAGTGGATCCGCACACGCAACAGTAGGCGGTTACTGTGGACTGTGACATGCGCCACATTCATCATATCGGCCAATCTTGACAATCTCACCACTGCAACGATGATGCTTGTGATAATGAGGTCGATAGTGCAGAGCCGTCGCCAGCGCATGACCATCGGCTGTGCCATTGTTCTTGCCGCTAATGCAGGTGGATGCTTTACCGTGATAGGAGACCCGGCAGGCATAGTGTTGTGGGGCAATGGAGCCGTTACGGCTACCGACTTCTCCGCCTATCTGGCCTTGCCCGCACTTGTGGCTTGGGCTTTGCCCACATGGCTCATGGGACGCACGTTGCCGGAACGACTTGACGTGGAATGGCCTACGGCTCCTTATCGTGGAGACGATACCAACCTTAACCGTTGGCAACGTGTTCTGATGCTTATAGTGGGCATAGGCGGTCTGTGGTTCATACCCACATTCCACAATATAACTAAGCTCAGTCCATTCCTTGGCGCATTGTGTGTGTTGTCGGTGTTGTGGGTGGTGAATGAAGCGTTCAACCGCAAACTGATGAACGCTGATCAGATGATACAGCGGCGTATCCCACGGGTGCTTCAATATGGCACTATACAGCAGATGCTCTTTGTCATGGGCATCTCTCTCGCCTTGGGCGTGGTGGCAGAGACGGGCTCCTTCACCGTTGTAGCTGGATGGTTCGACCACAATGTGCACGATGTGTGGGCAATGGGAGTGTTCTCGGGACTTTTGAGTGCGGTGGTCGACTCGTTCACGGTGTTCCTTACCAACGTATCGCTTTATCCAGTCTCCGACATAGCCAATGGTCTTGGTGTTGACAATTATTCTGCCTGCTTCATGCAAAATGGTGCTTTCTGGAAAATAACGGCCTATTCAACGGCCATTGGAGGCAGTCTTTTGTGCTTCTCCACTGCCAGCGGATTGGCCTTGATGAAGATGGAGCGCATGAGAGTGGGATGGTACTTGAAAAACTGCTCCGTAAAGGTTTTAGCGGGATGGTGCATTGGCCTTGCTTTGTTGTGGGGTGAGATGCTTTTGGCTAATAGCTTGAACACATAAATGCAGTTCGATAAACACATTATACAATTATATTACAGTAAAAGTCAGGCAAGGAGAAAAGATTATGGGAAGGATTAAGACAATAGGAGTGCTTACCTCAGGTGGTGATGCGCCAGGTATGAATGCGGCTATTAGGGCTGTGACCCGTGCAGGTATATGCAATGGCTTCAATATAAAAGGCATTTATCGAGGATATGACGGATTGATACATGGCGAAGTGAAACCTTTCACTACCGAGAATGTTAGCGGAATAATAATGCAAGGCGGTACTATTCTGAAGACAGCCCGAAGCAAGGAGTTTATGACTCCAGAGGGTATGCAGAAAGCGTATGAGACTTTGCAAAAAGAGGAAATAGACGCTTTGGTGGTGATAGGCGGTAATGGCTCACTCACTGGAGCACGTACTTTCGCCCAAGAATACGACTTCTGCTGCATAGGCTTGCCGGGCACGATAGACAATGACCTTTACGGTACAGATTCCACCATCGGCTATGACACTACAATGAACACCATAGTGGAGTGTGTGGACCGGATACGTGATACAGCGCAGAGCCATGAACGAATCTTCTTTGTTGAGGTGATGGGGCGTGATGCGGGGTTCCTTGCACAGAATAGTGCAATAGCAAGTGGTGCAGAGGCGGCCATCATACCGGAAGACTCTACAGATGTGGACCAACTTGCCCGTTTCATGGAGCGGGGAATAAGAAAGTCAAAGAAAAGCTGCATCGTCATTGTGTCGGAGAGTCCCAAATGCGGAGCACTCTATTACGCCGACCGTGTGCGCAAGGAATTTCCAGACTACGACGTGCGGGTGTCAATCTTAGGCCATTTGCAGCGTGGCGGACGTCCATCAGCCCACGATAGAATATTGGCCAGCCGTACCGGCGTTGGGGCAATAGAGGCCATAATGCAAGGTCAACGCAACGTTATGGTGGGGGTTAGAAACAACGAAGTGGTGTATGTGCCGTTCAGCGATGCAATACGTACCGACAAACCGCTTGACATGAAACTCATAAAGGTACTTGACGAATTGAGTATATAGGGATGGCAATCCCCAAAAAGTCTGAAAAAAAGGTATAAGGATGGATAAATAGGGAACTTTATGTTCACGTTTTGTCTTATTCTTGCTATCTTTGCAGAGCAATAAACAAGGAAACAAATAAAAACCTATAGATTATGTCACAACTTATTGGACACATTTCTCAGATAATAGGTCCTGTCATTGACGTGTACTTCGACACCAAGGGACTGAACCCTGAGAAAGTGCTGCCAAAAATCCATGAAGCAATGACAGTGCAGCGTCCCGACGGCCGCCAACTTGTTGTTGAGGTGCAGCAACATATCGGCGAGGACACAGTGCGTTGTGTGGCCATGGACAATACCGACGGCTTGCAGCGTGGGCTGGAGGCTGTGCCTACGGGCTCGTCAATCGTCATGCCGGCCGGTGAGCAGATAAAAGGGCGCATGCTTAATGTGATTGGCCAACCGATTGATGGTATGAAACCTTTGGACATGGCAGGTGCATACCCTATACACCGTGAGCCTCCTAAGTTTGAAGACCTTTCAACTCACAAGGAGATGCTTGCTACAGGCATAAAGGTCATAGACCTTCTTGAGCCTTACATGAAAGGAGGCAAGATTGGCTTGTTCGGAGGTGCCGGTGTAGGTAAGACCGTGCTCATCATGGAACTCATCAACAACATCGCCAAAGGCCATAATGGATATTCGGTGTTTGCCGGAGTGGGAGAGCGCACACGTGAGGGCAACGACCTCATACGTGATATGATAGAGTCGGGAGTAATCCGCTATGGTGACAAGTTCAGGAAAGCCATGGATGAAGGCAAGTGGGACTTGTCGCTCGTTGATCCTGAGGAGTTGCAGAAATCACAGGCAACTCTTGTATATGGCCAGATGAACGAACCGCCAGGAGCACGTGCTTCCGTAGCACTTTCAGGACTGACCGTTGCTGAAGAGTTCCGCGACCATGGAGGAAAAGATGGTGAGGCTGCTGATATAATGTTCTTCATTGACAATATCTTCCGTTTCACACAAGCTGGTTCTGAGGTTTCCGCATTGCTTGGCCGTATGCCATCAGCTGTGGGCTACCAACCAACCCTTGCAAGCGAGATGGGAACGATGCAGGAACGCATCACTTCTACAAAGAAAGGCTCCATCACTTCCGTTCAGGCCGTTTATGTGCCTGCCGATGACTTGACCGACCCTGCCCCCGCTACAACATTCACACACCTTGATGCAACGACGGAGCTGAGTCGTAAGATAGCCGAACTTGGCATTTATCCTGCTGTTGACCCTCTGGGAAGCACATCGCGCATACTTGACCCATTAATCGTTGGAAAAGAACACTACGAGTGTGCACAGCGTGTGAAGGAAACTTTGCAACAATACAAAGAGTTGCAAGACATCATAGCCATTCTTGGTATGGACGAACTTTCTGACGAGGACAAACTCACAGTGAACCGAGCCCGTCGTGTGCAGCGCTTCCTCTCCCAGCCCTTCGCAGTGGCCGAACAGTTCACAGGTCTGCCTGGCGTTATGGTGCCTATAGAGGAGACCATCAAGGGCTTCAATGCCATCCTTGATGGAGAGGTGGATGATCTGCCTGAACAAGCTTTCTTGAATGTAGGTACAATAGACGATGCCATAGCAAAGGGAAAGAAACTGCTTGAAGCAGCAAAGGGCAACTGATATTCTTAAATAAGTACATTTAAGTGTATGGGATTAAGATTGAAAATTGTCACTCCTGAGAAAGTGGAGTATGATGGTGAAGCGGATAGCGTGATTGTGCCTGGTACAAAAGGACGTTTTGAGATCCTTACAGGCCATGCGCCCATAATCTCATCTCTTCAGCCGGGTGTTGTGGAATATACCACAACCAACGGGAAGGCAAGTCTCTCCGTTTCTGGCGGATTTGTTGAGGTGCAGAAGAACGAGGTGAGCATTTGCGTGGAGACAATATGATGCGGCAATGGACATTCTGACAATAATTCTTTCCGCTGCGTTCTTTCTGGCGATGGGAGTTACCTATTGCCTTGGTTGGAACTATGTGAAGAAAACCATGCCAGAACATCTCGTCCACTACTATTTGTTCTCTGCCGTGCTCCGTTTCTTGCTTGTGGCCGCTGTCTTATTGGCATATATCCGATTGTCGGGCGCAAAACTTGGCGAAATGATTACGTTTGTCATAATGTTCTTAGGAATGTACGTGGCGATGATGGTAGTTACGCTATGCTTAAAGCATAAATGAAAAATAGCTGAAAGTGTATATATAAATATGAAATACGCAAGACAGATATTCTGTTTCCTTTTGGTCTTTTGTATGACCTTGCCCGCTCTGTCGCAAACCAAGGCGGCCGATGGGAGCGACCTTGACATAAAAGGTATCGTTCTTGGACATATAAAAGACTCCTACGATTGGCATGTCACTGATATAGGTGGTCACCCGCTGATAATTAATCTTCTTGTCATTGTCAAGAGCAGCACAGGGTGGCATGTGTTTTCAACCGCCCAGTTCACCCATGAGGCCGATGCCCAAGGTTATCGCAAAGGACCGTTCAATTTGGCCATCGCCACTCAAGGTGACAATGCTGGCAAGATAGTAGAACTGTCTGACGTGGACGAGACTCTGCCTTTGGACTTCTCCATAACAAAGACCGTAGCGACCATGTTCATTGATGTCGCCCTGCTCCTGTTGGCAATTCTGTTGCCCGCAAGGTGGTATCGTTGCCACAAGGCGAGTGACCCTGCACCAAAGGGATTTACCGGGTTCATAGAAATGTTGGTTGTGTATGTTGAAGACAATATTATCAAACCGGGTGTAGGCAAGGGATATGAGAAATATTCCCCATATCTTCTCACCTGTTTCTTCTTTATCTTTACATGTAATTTGATGGGCCTGATGCCATTTCCCCCTGGAGGAGGCAATGTCACGGGCAACATCACCGTTACATTCTTCCTTGCGTTGTGCACCTTTTGGGTCACACAGTTTAGCGGGAACAAGCATTATTGGAAGGACATTTTTTGGCCCGAAGTGCCCACATGGCTCAAGGCCCCAGCTCCAATAATACCTTTGATAGAGTTCGTCGGCATTTTCACCAAACCTTTTGCCTTGATGATTCGTCTTTTCGCCAACATAATGGCCGGTCACGCCATAGCCTTAGCTTTGACATGCATCATCTTCCTGGTAGCTACAAAGGCCGTGGCCGTATTTGTGGGTATGACGGCAGTTAGCGTGCTCATGAGCATCTTCATGATGTGCCTTGAAGTGTTGGTGTGCTTCATCCAGTCTATGGTGTTCACTATGCTCTCTGCAACATTCATCGGACTTGCGAGGGCAGTGCCTGAAGGTGAGAAGCATTGAAAACTTCCAGAATGTGAGTAGCGTTGAAACAGAAGAGAATTAATAAGAGAGAAAACAAGAAATTAGAAAATAACAATTAAAAATTAAGACTTATGTTATCATTATTGTTAGCAGCAGAAGGTGTTGCAAAGTTGGGCGCCGCAGTTGGCGCAGGTTTAGCCGCTATAGGCGCAGGTTTGGGTATTGGCCGTATTGGTGGTCAGGCAATGGACGCCATGGCTCGCCAACCGGAAGTCATGAACAAGCTGTTCACCAACATGATTGTTGCTGCAGCCCTCATTGAAGGTGTGGCTCTGTTTGCGGTAGTTGTGGCCTTCCTCTGCATCTAATGCATTGAGGCATTCTCCGCATCTAATCGCATTGAAGTATTTTAAATAGAGTATCTAAGGAGAGCGTGGAAGCTCGTACTTCCCGTTCCCACTAATAATCAGCTTATGGATTTATTGATTCCGAGTACTGGATTGCTCTTTTGGATGTCCTTTGTTTTCCTTGTAGTACTTTTCATCCTATGGAGGTTTGGCTTCCCGGTCATCGTGAAAATGGTGAATGAGCGGAAGCGTTTCATAGATGAGAGTCTCGACAAGGCTCATCAAGCCAACATCCGTTTGGAGAACATCCAGAAAGAGGGAGAGTCCATTCTGCAAGAAGCACGTCAGAAGCAGGCCCAGATCTTAAAGGAGGCTGCCGAAACGCGCGATGCCATTGTGGCTAAGGCCCAGGACAGAGCACGAGAGGAGGGGAACCGCCTTATGGCTGAGGCTAAGGCTGAGATAGAAAACGAAAAGCAGGCCGCTCTTGGTGAGATACGAGCCCAAGTGGCTGAGCTTTCCGTGAAGATAGCCGAGAAGATTCTTCGTCAGGAGCTGTCTTCCGAAACCAAGCAGATGGAGACCATTGATAAGCTGTTGGATGAAGTGGCTGAGGTCTATAAAAAGTAAGTTGGCATGGACATAGGAGTAATATCGGTGAGATACGCTCGGGCGTTGCTTAAGGTGGCCACCGATGCGCAACTTGAGGATAAGGTGTATCGTGAGATGCAAACTCTGGCTAAGAGCTATCTTGACGCACCTCAACTTAAGCATACGTTGGACAATCCCATGTTGGCCAAGGAGCAGAAGAAAACCCTCATGATAGTGGCTAGTGGAGGTCAAAAGACCGAGTCCGACGGTCCGTCGGGCTTAACGCCACAAACGGTTATATTCTTCGACCTTGTCCTTCGTGAGGACCGCGAGAGCATGCTTCAGTTCATGGCCAATTCCTATATCACCCTTTATAGGCAGCAGAAGAACATCATCCGCGGCAAACTGACCACCGCCGTTACCGTGTCCGACGCAGTAGAGCAGAAGATGCGCCAAATGGTGGAGGCTAAGACTAAAGGAACGGTGCAGTTTGAGACCGAAGTTAATCCCGAAATCATTGGTGGCTTCGTGCTTGAGTATGACACGTATAGGCTTGATGCCAGTGTGCAGAGCCGTTTGCGCAACATATATGCACAGTTGAAGCATTGATTTACATGTATTATCAACACAACGGCGTGGATTTTTATGACGCGCCTGAAACTAAGAAACAATGTCAGATAAAATAAAACCAAGCGAAGTGTCACAAGTGTTGCTCAACGAGCTGAAGGGCATCAGCGACAGCGAGAAGTTTGACGAGGTGGGCACAGTGCTCGAGGTGAGCGATGGCGTGGCCCGCTTGTACGGCTTGCGCAATGCTGAGGCCAACGAGCTTCTGGAGTTTGAGAACGGCACTATGGCCATTGTGATGAACCTTGAGGAAGACAACGTAGGCTGCGTGCTTCTTGGTTCTACCGAAGGCATAAAGGAAGGTATGGTGGTTAAGCGCACAAAGCGCATTGCATCCATTCGTGTCAACGACAATATGCTCGGCCGTGTCATCAACCCTCTTGGCCAAGCCATCGATGGCAAGGGTGACATAGACCTCTCCGAGGCTTTTGAGATGCCCCTTGACCGCAAGGCCCCAGGCGTGATATACCGTCAGCCAGTGAAAGAGCCTCTGCAGACAGGACTCAAGGCCGTTGACAGCATGATACCCATTGGCCGTGGCCAACGTGAACTTATCATCGGCGACCGCCAGACGGGAAAGACGGCCATAGCCGTTGATACCATCATCAATCAAAAGAGCTTTTACGATGCGGGTCATCCCGTTTATTGCATCTATGTGGCCATAGGCCAGAAGGCATCCACAGTGGCTGCCCTTGTTTCCAACCTGCGTGAGCACGGAGCCATGCCTTACACCATCATCGTGGCCGCAACAGCCGCTGACCCTGCAGCCATGCAGTATTACGCACCCTTTGCCGGAGCAGCCATAGGCGAGTATTTCCGTGACCGCGGCATGTCGGCTCTTGTTGTCTATGATGACCTGTCGAAGCAAGCCGTGGCCTATCGTGAGGTGTCGTTGATACTTCGCCGTCCTTCCGGACGTGAGGCCTATCCCGGTGATGTGTTCTATCTCCACAGCCGTCTCTTGGAGCGCGCAGCGCGCATAAATGACCAGCAGGAAGTGGCCGAGCAGATGAACGATCTGCCCGAGTGCATGAAAGGCCATGTGCGTGGGGGCGGCTCATTAACTGCCCTGCCCATTATCGAGACACAAGCGGGCGACGTGTCGGCCTATATTCCGACTAACGTAATCTCAATTACCGACGGACAGATATATCTCGAGACCGACCTGTTCAATCAAGGTTTCCGTCCAGCCATCAATGTCGGCATTTCTGTGTCGCGTGTGGGAGGCTCGGCTCAAGTAAAGAGCATGAAGAAGGTCGCGGGAACGCTTAAGATAGACCAAGCTCAGTATCGTGAGCTTGAGAGCTTCAGCAAGTTCTCTAGCGACATGGACGCGGTTACCACAATGACCCTCGACCGTGGACGCAAGAACAACCAGTTGCTAATTCAGCCGCAGTACAGCCCCATGCCTGTGGGTGAGCAGATAGCCATACTCTATTGTGGAACCCACGGCCTCATGCACGATGTGCCCGTTGATAAAGTGCGCGAGTGTCAGGACACTTTCCTTGACAAGCTCCGCTCAACCCACCTGCAAGTCATCGAAACTTTGGGCAGTGGCAAGATTGACGATGAGGTAACTAAGGTCATAGAAAACGTTATGGCCGATGTAGCCGGCCAGTATAAAAACTAGATCCCATGCCGTCACTTAAAGAGATAAAGACTCGGATTACCTCTGTCAATAGCACACGCAAGATTACGAGTGCTATGAAGATGGTGGCCTCGTCTAAGTTGCACCACGCACAGGTGATGATAGAGAACATGTTGCCCTACGAGACCTTGTTGGAGCATATTCTGAGGACTTTCCTCGCATCAGAGGCCGATGCCTCCACTGTGTTCAGTGTTGAGCGTCCAGTGAAGAGGGTGGCCCTGATAGTCTATTCGTCCAACGGTAGTCTGTGTGGTGGATTTAACGCCAACGTCATCAAGATGATGCAGCAGATTGTTGGGGAATACGAAAGTCTTGAGCGTGACAACGTCGTTGTCTATCCCATAGGGCGCAGGGGGGCGGAAAAGGCGGCTAAGCTTGGCTTGCCCATTGGTGGCGACTTCACATCTTTGGCCGACAAGCCCAATGTGAAGCAGTGCATAGAGTTGGCGCGCGAGTTAGGCTCTAAGTTCCTTCATGGCGAGATAGACAAGGTGGAGATGGTCTATCACCACTTTAAGAGTGCTGGTTCGCAAATTTTGACGCGCAAGACGTTCCTCCCATTCGACATCACAACGGAGCTTAACCGTGACCATGAGCGCGATTTGTCGTCGAGCATCGCCACACTCAAGTCGCAGGAGTACTTGCGCAAGAGGGGACAGCAGTCGCAATCGCAGTCGCAGGAAGCTAAGCCGCTCAACGACAACTTCATTGTAGAGCCGGACATGAATACCATCCTTGGTCAACTCATGCCTAAGCTGGCCCACCTGATGATATACACTGCTTTGCTCGACAGCATAGCCAGCGAGCATGCTGCACGTATGGTGGCCATGCAGGCTGCTACGGACAATGCCGACGAACTGTTGCGACAGCTGAAGTTACAGTACAACAAGAGCCGTCAGCAGGCCATAACCAACGAGTTACTGGACATTGTAGGAGGTTCGGTGAACAACTAAGGAGGAAAGAAGTAGTCATCTATCTGTTGGCTGCTGAACTTTTTGGACATGAAACATAAGGGCTGTTTCCTCAATAGGAATACAGCCCTTTTAAATAGAACTTTACCTCCCCAATGCAGATAAAATAAACACTTGGACATTTTAAGTGTTGCAGACTTGCCCTCGTTAGTTTTCATCTGTCGTTTTGAAGCACTGAAGTTAAGTAATGTTTAAAAAATAACTTGCGCAGAAAATCTGCGTTTAAGAGCATTTGATAAGGTAACTCCATTTAGGGAGTTCATCGTCAAAAACGATACGTTTACTCTTCTCTGATTCGTAGGATTCTTTAATGGGTCTTTTCGTTTCATACGTTCTTTGATTTATTGTAGCGATAATGGATAGTCCTTTCTTTGTGACTGTGCCCTCTGCACGCTTTCTTGCGTCCTCAATAGACATGAGAGGAGCACCGCTCCAACTTATGGAAATGGGCCCAAATATACAACGTTCTATGGGATTGTATTTTGAGCAGTAAGGTGGATAATGAAGCATGATGATGTTTAATCCTAACACACTTGCCATCCGCATAAGTGACTGCTTGACAATATGATGCGAGTGCATTGGACCCACCGCCATCACAAAGAATACAAATTGTACTTGCATTTGGATATTTCCACTGCAGATGCTCTTTCCAAACTTCAACGAAGTGGTCGCATACAAATTCTGCAGTATCATGGCTTGTGCCCAATGCAAGATATCCGGTATTGGCCCCGGCATCATAGATACCATGAGGTACAATAGTACATTCAGAAAAGGACTTGAAGTCATGATCGTAGGATTTAGGCTGTCCCTTGCACGAGACTTTACCTTGACGCTTGAAATTTCCAATCATCTCTTTCTTTTTAGTGTCAATGCTGAATATCGGGATGCCGTTGGATATGCAACTTGAACGCACTTTTTCGATCTTCTCGAATTGTGCGTTTCTGTCCTTGACATCTTTCAATGTCAGCGTCTTGATAAATGAGCGTTCCTTGAATCCCCTTGCCTTCTTCATCTGGTTGACAACATAGCGTGAGACTTTGATTCCACGCTCTTTGAACAACGCGATGATACAAGGTACTGATATGGTCAACCATATAACGCTTTCATCTTGTGGCACCCCTGCTGTATGGGAGTCAGCAATTTCATCGAAAACATCAAGATACTCAGGGTGTGCCTTGAGAATAGCCGTTCTTCCACCACCGAAAGCCCGTATGCGTCCTTTAGGGAATGAGTTGTTGGCATTATTCTCGAGTTCATACTTGCCACGACGCAAAGTAATACGACAGACATCTGCCGCTTTACACAAAAGGCTAACGCCATGGTACCCGAGCGTTTCAGCCTTGCTTGCCAAAAACTGGCGACGCTGACGTTCGTTGTATGTCTTCAAACACTTCATTTCCTTATCGCTTAAAATATAATCTGATGGAATCTTCGTAGTCTTCATAACGGACTGGTAATCAGTTATAAAGGTACGAATTTTTCGGCGGGTTTTTAAACTATAAATGGTTAATAATCAATAAGTTAAATTGTAAAATTAGATATTATGAATGAGCTAAAATCAAGCAGTTGCAGAGGCCTTCTTACGAACACTTTTGCAGTAAAAATCGTCGAACTTCACAAAACTAAAATTGTGCAAGTTATTTTTTTAACATTACTAAAGTCATAATTTCCATACTCAACTGTAAAAAAATGAGAAAAAGCACAAAGACTGTCAAAGGGTCAAAGGCCAAGACAACCAAGAAAACAGATCAAGTCAAGCAGCAAAAGCTTTCGCCAATTGTGAAGCCTAATAAAATGAGCATAGAAGAATGGCAGGTCGCACTACGCAAGCAAATGGCCAACACGGAAACTTACGGCATAAAGTGTGTTGATGACCGACTTTGTCCTGGTGAATATGTGGTGGCAAATGCCTTTACGTCCAATGAATACAAAGTCGTGTATCGTGGAGAAGACAGCGAATGGAACTTTTGTTCATGCATGGATTTCAAGACTTCGAAGTTGGGAACATGCAAACATATAGAAGCCGTGAAAAATTGGATAAAAGGCAAAAGAGGAGTGCATGTTCATTCTGAAATTCCTCCATACACGTCGGTTTATCTTTCCTATCGTGGTGAACGCTGCGTGAAAATACGCATCGGAAGTGACAATCGTGAGGCTTATAAGGCATTGTCAAAGCGATATTTCGATGACGACAACACACTGAAACCTGAGGCCTTTGCTACGTTTGGTAGTTTCACTAACCAAGCACGACAGATAAGCGACACTTTCAGATGCTATGACGACGCTATAGATTTTGTGGTGGACCATCGTGAAAAGATACGGCGTGAAGCCATTGTTGATGCATACAATGACGAGAAACTCGACAGTTTACTAAAAGTAAAACTCTACCCTTACCAGAGACAGGGCATACGCTTTGCCGCTCGCTCAGGCAAAGCCATCATTGCTGACGAAATGGGTCTTGGCAAAACCATTCAAGCCATAGGCACTGCAGAATTGTTGAGAAATGAGGGATTGGTGGGTTCTGTACTCATAGTGTGTCCCACTTCGCTCAAATATCAGTGGCAGAGTGAGCTGAGAAAATTTACAGATGCTCAAACCTATGTGATAGAGGGAAACCATCTAAAGAGAAAGGAGGCTTACAATCGTGTTGAGCCTTACAAAATAGTGTCGTACAACAGTTTGTGCAATGACATTAAGATACTTGGTGGGTTGCAGACTGAC
>CAVHDN010000013.1:0-16122 GCA_963634315.1 Flexilinea sp.
GAAGTGCGACCTTATGAGCGAATGGTGCAGCTCGGAAATCTGCACCTACTACACTGCGTGGTAATCGGGCTTTGCGCGCCAGTAGCGCATAGCGGTAACCTCTCGCCCTGCTAAGGGCAGCTACACATAGCCCAAGGCCCCTGAGCCGATTTTTGGTGTGAGGCTAATGTGCGCCCTATAAGGGCAACTGCATTACAAAAAGGTGGCACATTATGGCAAAATGTGACATTTTTCAGCTACTTTTGCAGCACAAAAGAAATAGAAGAATGGCAAAGAGAAAGAAAGCCACACAAGCGTCGTCACTGTCCGACGCATTGGGTTTTAAGAATATCTTCCAAAACGAGAGACTGAAGTTTGTCATCGGGTTCCTGTTGCTCGCCGTGACAGTGTATCTCACATGGTCGTTCATCTCGTTTTTCACCACAGGCAGCACCGACCAAAGCATGATAGAGACGCCGCACGACGGCGAGATGATGAACGCCAACGGCGAATATACCAACAGTTGCGGTTCGATAGGTGCCCGCATGGCCTACTTCTTCGTGAAGCGGTGTTTCGGCTTCTCGGCCTTCCTCTTGCCGTTCTTCCTCATCCTCGTGGCCATGAAGATGATGCGCGCCTACGAAGTGAACCTGCTCAAGTGGTTCTTTGGCACGGCCATAGTAATGGAGTGGGCATCGATAACCATGGCAAAGTTTCTCTCCCCTTTGTTTGCCGATAGCAGCTACAATCCCGGTGGCGACCATGGTATGTACGCCGCCCAATGGATAGAAAACCTTGTGGGCACTCCCGGTCTCATAGGTGTGCTCGTGGTGGGCGCAATAGCCTTTCTCACCTACATCAGCGCCGAGACCGTCTATGTGGTGCGCAAGCTGCTCAACCCCTCCTTCGTGTTCAAGAAGATACCGTTTAACGTGGGCATCGGCAACAGTAGCGACGACATGAAGCACGAACAGCCGCAGGCGGGCGACGCGGACATTGTGGAAGACCCCAAGACCTTTGACGACCCATCCACGCAGATGGTGACCTTCGACGTGGGCAAGACCGACGGCGACGGCGGTGCCAAGATTGTGGAGACCGTGCCTGCTGCAACCGGTGAAGCTGAGGACAAGAACAAGGGAGGCGATATGACAGTGGAGGTGCCCAAGGATGAGGAGAAGGCCGACGGCGGCAATCTCGTGAAGGTGGGCGAGGACTATCTGTCGCCCTACGACCCCAAGCGCGACCTTGAGAACTATCACTACCCAACGCTCGACCTGCTGAAGAAATATGAGAACGACGGCAAGCCCTACATAGACATGGCAGAGCAGACCGCCAACAAGAACCGCATTGTAGAGGTGCTTCACAACTTCGGCGTGGAGATAAGTTCCATAAAGGCCACCGTGGGCCCCACCATCACACTCTATGAGATAACGCCAGCACAGGGAGTGCGCATATCGAAGATAAGAAACCTTGAGGACGACATAGCCCTGAGCCTCTCGGCACTCGGCATCCGCATCATAGCTCCTATCCCTGGCAAAGGCACCATAGGTATAGAGGTGCCTAACGCCAAGGCCAACATAGTGTCGATGGAGAGCATACTCAACTCGAAGAAGTTCCAGGAGACATCCATGGAACTGCCTTGCGCCATAGGCAAGACCATTACCAACGAGGTGTTCATGTTCGACTTGGCCAAGATACCTCACCTGCTCGTGGCCGGTGCCACTGGTCAGGGAAAGTCGGTGGGCCTCAACGCCATCATCACCTCACTGCTCTACAAGAAACACCCGGCTGAACTGAAGATAGTGCTCATCGACCCGAAGAAGGTGGAGTTCAGCATCTACGGTTCCATAGCCAACCACTTCCTGGCCAAGGTGCCCGACGATGATGAGGAACCCATCATCACCGACGTGACCAAGGTGGTGCGCACGCTCAACAGTCTGTGCAAGGAGATGGACACTCGCTATGACCTGCTCAAGATGGCCGGGGCGCGCAACATAAAGGAATACAACAAGAAGTTCATAGCCCGACAGCTCAACCCCGAGCACGGCCACCGCTACATGCCCTACATCGTGGTGGTGATTGACGAGTTCGGCGACCTCATCATGACCGCAGGCAAGGAGATAGAGCTTCCGATAGCGCGCATAGCACAGTTGGCGCGTGCCGTGGGCATTCACATGGTCATAGCCACCCAGCGACCCACCACAACCATCATCACGGGTAACATCAAGGCCAACTTCCCCGGACGCATCGCGTTCAAGGTGAGCGCCATGATTGACTCGAAGACCATTCTCGACCGCTCGGGAGCCAACCAGCTGATAGGACGCGGCGACATGCTCTTCCTCAACGGCAACGAGCCGGTGCGCGTGCAGTGTGCCTTTGTGGATACGCCCGAAGTGGTGCGCATAAACCAGTTCATCGCTCAGCAACAAGGCTACCTCTCGCCCTTCGAACTGCCAGAGCCCGAAGCAGGCAATGGCGATGGTGGCGGAAGTTCGGCCGATGTTGACTTGTTGCCGTTCGACCCGATGTTCGAGGAGGTGGCCCGCATGATTGTGCTCAACCAGTCGGGCAGCACCAGTTCCATACAGCGCAAGTTCTCCATTGGCTACAACCGTGCCGGTCGCCTTATGGACCAGATGGAGAAGGCGGGCATCGTGGGCCCGGCCATAGGCAGTAAGCCGCGCGATGTGCTCGTGCAGGACGAGGTGAGCCTAAACAACCTGCTGGCAAACCTGAGGAAGTGAAGAATTCATTTGAGTGAAGAGGAAGAATACATTTACAATAAAACTTAAGACTAAAAAGAAAGGACACAATATGAAGAGACTGTTTCATTTGACCTTGGCTCTTATGCTGATGGTATGCGCTACGGCAACAGCCCAAACGGCACGCAGTGTGCTCGACAAAACAGCGGCTACGCTCGGCAACAAGAACGGAGTGTCGGCCCGCTTCTCCATCAGCGGTTCGCAATACGGCAACTCCAGCGGCTCCATATACGTGAAGGGACGCAAGTTTCACGCCACAACAAGCATGGCCTCCGTTTGGTTTGACGGCACCACGCAGTGGACCTACATGAAGCGCAACAACGAAGTGAACGTGAGCCACCCCACAGAGAGTCAGTTGCAGGCCATCAACCCCATGAACTTCATCAGCATGTACAAGTCGGGCTACTCCTACACCATGACCACCAAGAACGACAAGTATGTGGTGCACCTTAAAGCCACGAAGCAACGGCAGGTGAAGGAGATGTATATCACCATCGACAAGAAGACCTACGTGCCGTCGCAGATACGCATGCTGCAGGGCAAGGGCTGGAGCACCATAACCATCTCCAACTTCAAGACCGCCAAGCTCAGCGACAGCACCTTCCGCTTCAACTCCCGCGACTATCCATCGGCTGAAGTTATAGACCTGCGATGAGACAGTTTGTCAGTACCTACATGGACTTGCGCCGCAACATGAAACTAAGTGAGCGGCGCAGCCCCTTGTTCGAACAAAACAAGGCGGGACTGGTGTTTATGTACATAGGCTACGGCCTTATGGCCTTGTACCTAATCGTAGTCGGGACAACGTTCGGACGCATGGCTGGCGGAGGCCGAGCCTCCGCGGTGTTCAGCCTTATGCCCTACGTCATGCTTCTCGACTTTCTGCTAAGGATAAACATACAGCAAACGCCGGCTGTGCTGGTGAAGCCTTATCTTCTCATGCCCATGAGCAAGCGCAAGGTCATCGACTGCTTTCTCGTGTATATGCTCTTCGGAGAGACGGCGTGGCTGTGGCTTTTCCTCTTCATCCCATTGTTCTTCGTGTGCCTGTGCGGCGGACTGGGCTTCCTTTCCACAGTGGCCATGCTTGCCACATGTCTGTTTCTGATAGTCATCAACGGTCAGTGGTACTTGTTGGTGCGCACGCTTGCCACCAAGCACATTGCCTTTTGGCTCCTGCCCGTGGCCGCCTATTGCCTCGCATTCGCCCCATGCTTCATAGACTTCCTTAAAGGACTGGAGACCGTTTGGGACTTCTGCGATGACTACGGTTTCACTGTCATGGCCATTGTGACCTACGTAGCCCTCTTCATCGCTCTCTTCCTGGCCAACCGAAAGGCGCAGTTGCATTTCGTGTCGATGGAGGTGGCAAAGAAAGACACAACAAAGGTAAGGCGATTGTCGCACCTTAGTGCCTTGGACCGTTTCGGAGCCATTGGCGAATATCTTAAGCTTGAGGTCAAGAGTGCTCTGCGCAACAAGGCGGTGAAGCAACGCTACCTGTCGGGCTTCTTTGTTGTGGGCATGCTCAGTGTGATGACGGCCTACACCGATGTCTATGACGGTGCTTTCTCGCGCAACATTTGGTGCTTGTACAGCTTTGTGTTCTTCGGGGTGGTAAATCTCGTGAAGGTGATGGGTGTGGAGGGCAACTACATCGACTTGCTGATGGTGCAGAAAGAGCACATACTGACGTTGCTCAAGGCTAAATACTATTTCTATTGTGCCGTGCTGCTGATACCTTTGCTCATACTGTTGCCCACGGTCATCTCCGGCAAATACTCGGTGCTAATGGTCTTGGCTTACCTCTTCACCACCTCCGGTACAGAATATTTCCTGCTGTTTCAGTTGGCTGTGTATAACAAGCAGACACTCGCACTCAACCAAAGTTTGAACGGCAAGGGCAGCATGGAGAACACTCTGCAAATGGTGGTAACCATGGTGGTGTTCTTCTTTCCGGCATTCCTCGCCTTGACACTGTCCCCAATCTTCGGTCCCACCATGGCCTACACCATAATGATTGTCATAGGCATCGGCTTCACTCTGACCCACGGTCTTTGGCTTCGCAATATCTACACGAGGATGATGCGCCGCCGATACGACAACCTTGACAGTTTTCACGCCACAAGACCTTGACAATTCTAAAGTACTAACTAACAATAACCTATATAAAGAAATGAACAAGAAGACTCTTATTTTGGGCTCCATGCTGTTTGCCCTCGCCCTCTCGGCTGCAACCGATGTGGCCGCCAAAAAGAAACCTACAATGAAGCACTACCTCTTTGCCTACTTCACCGGCAATGCCCCGGAGAAGGAACAGGTGTGCTTCGCAGTGAGCGATGATGGCTTCAACTACACTCCGCTCAACGAAGGCAAACCCATCATAGGTAGCGACACCATTGCCGTGGCCAAGGGAGTGCGCGACCCACACATACTGCGCGGTGAGGACGGAATGTTCTACATGACCGTCACCGACATGCGCTGCTCGCTCGGATGGTCAAGCAACCGTGGACTGGTGCTCCTCAAGTCGCCTGACCTCATACACTGGGAACATCATGCCGTGCAGTTCCCCGAACGTTTCAAGGGTACCAACTTCGCCAATGTCACACGTGTGTGGGCTCCGCAGACCATCTACGACAAGTCGGTGGGCAAGTACATGGTGTATTTCTCGCTGCTCACCAACGATGGCACGATACCCTACGACAAGGTGTTCTACTGCTATGCCAACGCCGACTTCAGCGATTTGGAGACCCTGCCCGCCGTACTGTTCGACTACAAGGAGTCGAGCATTGATACCGACATTGTGCAGGATGCTAACGGCACCTACCATCTGTTCTTCAAGACAGAGGAGAGCCACAAGCACAAGGGCATAAAGAAATATACCTTCACCGACCTCCACGCTCCCGATACATGGAAGATGCGTCCCGGCTTTTGCGAGGTGACCAATAGAGATGTTGAGGGTGCAGGAGTGTTCCCGTTGATAGATGGCGGATGGTGTCTTATGTACGACTGTTATCGCGACCACCACTATCAGTTTGCCAAGAGCGCCGACCTTGAGACCTTCACCTACGTGCAGGACACGAAGACCAGCGGCGATTTCACCCCTCGTCACGGTACTACCATGCAAATCACAGCCAAGGAGTATAAACGTCTGTTGAAGGCTTTCCCCATAAAAAAGAAGTAGTTTTTTAAATGCATTTTACTGGCATCATCATAGCAGTCGGCACATTCCTCATAATAGGGATGTGCCATCCGCTTGTAATCAAAGCAGAGTATTACACTGGTACACGCCTTTGGTGGCTCTTCCTAATATGCGGCCTTGCGTCAATCGTGGGCGCACTCTTCATAGCCGATGTCATGCTCTCGTCGCTCCTTGGAGTGGTCGGGGCTTCGCTGCTGTGGTCCATCGGTGAACTGTTTGAGCAGCGCAAGCGCGTGAAGAAGGGTTGGTTTCCGATGAACCCCAAGCGTAAGGATGAGTATAAATAAGGTGTAGCAACCAAAAGAGACAGATGAAAACCATTCTCATTCTCGTGGGCAAGACCACCGAAAAACTCTTTGCCGCAGGCATCGACGACTACATAGGGCGCATAAACCACTACATGCCCATGGCCGTTGTGACCATTTCTGAACTGAAAAGCACCAAGAGCTTGACGCACGACCAACAGAAGGAGATGGAGGGTAGGCTAATATTGGGACAGTTGCAGCCTTCCGATACTGTGGTGCTGCTCGACGAGCACGGCAAGGAACCGCGGAGCGTGGAACTGGCCCGCTGGTTGGAACAAAAGCGACAGACTGCCCGCCGTCTCGTCTTTGTGATAGGCGGACCCTACGGTTTCTCGCAGCAGGTCTATTCGCGCGCCAACGAACAGTTGTCGCTCTCGCGCTTGACCTTCTCCCACCAAATGGTGCGTCTCATCTTTGCCGAACAGCTTTATAGGGCTTGCACCATCATACAAGGAGAGCCTTATCACCACGAATAAAGTCGCAAGTCACTATATTATAAACGACAAAAACAAATCCGCAACACCTATCTTGTAGGCATTGCGGATTTGACATTAGGTGGGAACTTTTAGAACCCACCATCATTTTCAGAAGCCATTAAGAACACGCTTCCACTTCAAACGACAGTTCGTTCTTGTCCTTTTCCTTCGTTATGCTTATGGTAGAGCCTTCGGCTAGTTCGCCGTTCACTATGCGTTCGCTCAGTCCATCCTCTATATAGTTCTGGATGGCACGCTTCAGCGTTCTTGCACCAAACTGCACGTCGTAGCCTTTGGTAGCCACAAACGTCTTGGCCTCATCGCTTATGTTGACGTGGAAGCCCAGCGCCTCCACACGTTTGAAGAGCTTAGCCAACTCTATATCCACAATCTTCTTTATAGAGTCCATGTCGAGTTGGTCGAACGTGATTATCTCGTCCAAACGGTTGAGGAACTCCGGCGAGAACTGTCGGCTCAGCGCCTTCTGTATAATGCCCCGCGCATACTCCTTATCCTTGTCATTGAGCGCAATGCCAGTGTTCACCGCCGTGAAGCCCACGCCATGTGAAAACTCCTTAAGCTGCCTTGTGCCCGCATTGCTTGTCATAATCACCACCGTGTTGCGGAAGTCCACCATGCGTCCGTTGCCGTCGGTGAGCCGTCCCTCGTCGAGCACCTGCAAGAGCAGATTGAACACATTGCCGTGAGCCTTCTCAATCTCGTCGAGCAGCACAATGGAGTAGGGGTGGCGGCGCACACGCTCCGTCAACTGTCCTCCCTCTTCGTAGCCCACATAGCCCGGAGGTGCACCAATGAGTCTCGACACATTGAAACTCTCCGTATATTCGCTCATGTCTATGCGTATGAGAGAGTCGGCAGAGCCGAACATGAATTCCGCGAGCCGTTTGGTGAGATAGGTCTTGCCCACTCCTGTGGGTCCAAGAAACATGAACACACCTATCGGATGGTTGGGGTCTTTCAGTCCCACGCGGTTGCGCATGATGGCCTTCGTTATCTTCTCTATGGCTACATCCTGACCTATCACCACGTTCTTCAGCTCTGCGGCCATGCCCTTCAGGCGTATGCCCTCTGCCTCGGCCATCCGTTGCACCGGCACACCGCTCATTATCGATACCACATCGGCTACATCTGCGTCCGTCACGGTCTGTCGCTCGCCAGTCTCGCCGTTGCTCCACTTCTCGTTCATCTCCTTCAGCTCAGCCTCAAGCTCCGTCTGTCGGTCGCGATAGCCCGCCGCCAGCTCGTAGTTCTGGTTCTTCACTGCGGCCTGCTTCTTCTCCTTTATGAAGCCTATCTCCTTTTCCTTCTCCGTTATCTCCTGCGGTACATGCACATTACCTATATGAACCTTCGAGCCCACCTCATCGAGAGCGTCAATGGCCTTGTCGGGAAACTGTCGGTCGGTGATGTACCGTTCCGTGAGTCTCACACACGCCTTGAGAGCATTCTCCGTGTAGCTCACATGATGGTGATGCTCATAACGGTCCTTTATGTTATGGAGTATCTGCAAAGTCTCGTCGGCCGTGGTAGGCTCTATCAGCACCTTTTGAAAACGCCGTTCCAGAGCACCGTCTTTCTCTATACTATTGCGATACTCGTCGAGTGTCGTCGCCCCGATACATTGTATGGTGCCCCTCGCCAGGGCCGGCTTCATCATGTTGGCCGCGTCCATGCTGCCTGGCGTGGAGCCTGCCCCCACGAGAGTGTGTATCTCGTCGATGAACACAATCACCTCGGGGTTCATCTCTATCTCCTTTATCAACGCTTTTACGCGCTCCTCAAACTGTCCCCTGTACTTTGTTCCGGCCACCAACCCCGACATGTCGAGACTTATCAGTCGCCTGTTGAACAGTACGGGCGACGTGTGGCGGTTGGCTATCATCTGCGCCAGTCCCTCCACTATGGCACTCTTGCCCACTCCCGGCTCACCTATGAGTATGGGGTTGTTCTTCTTGCGCCGTCCCAGTATCTCCACCACGCGCGTTATCTCACGCTCACGTCCCACCACAGGGTCGAGTTTGCCCTCGGCTGCAGCCTTGGTCAGATCTACGCCGAAGTTGTCGAGCACGGGTGTCTTCCCGCCCGTCTTCTGCGTCTGTGTGGCTTGGCTCTTGTGGACTGTTGCCCCGTTGTCTCCGCCACCAGCGCCATTCGTCTCCCATGGCACGTCCTCATCTTCGTCGGGCAGGTCTATGCCGTTCTGCACACCGTTCTTCTGTTGCAGCAGTGACAGTGCGTCCTCGTAGTTCATATTGTTGCTTTCCAACACCTGTTTGGCACCGTTGCTCACACTGTCGTGCAGTATGGCGAGCAACAAGTGCTGCTCGTCAACCCTCTGCATGTGTTGCATGCGTGCTTCAAGCACGGCAAGGCGCAGAATGTTGCTTGCCTTCTCGTTGAGCACTAGTTCGCTGGTGTTTATGGGTGAGAGTATGTCGTCGTTTCTCACCTTATCCTCAAGCTCGGCCTTTACCGACGCGGTGTCTATCCTTAGTCGCCTGAAGGTGTCAATCACGGGACCGTCTTTCTCTCTGAGCAGAGCCAAGAGCAGATGTTCCGGCCCCACCGAGTGGCTCGCCAGACGGGCGGCCTCCTCACGGCTAAAGGCAAGTATCTCTGAAACTTTGGGTGAAAACTGGCTTGTCATATAGTCTTTTCCTTTCGTTCGATTGCTGTTTCTTCACAAGGGGTGTTTGTGTTCCTCGTGCAAATTTAGGTGTTTTATTGCAAATAGCATGCCAACGCCTTTCTTTTTTTCCGCCGAGGGAAAACAAAAGAGGTTGGCGCAGGACGCTGCCAACCTCATACTTGTGGATAAGGTACATCAACAATAGTGGATGAAAGCTTATCGAGGGCAAATATAGGACTTATAAACTTAAAAAGCAAATCTTTTGCACGTTTTTTCTTCCTCAGCGCCATTTGTCTGCTTTTATGCGTATATTTGCAGACACACAAAACAGTTGGAAACATGAAAACACGCATCCTGATAATAGCTCTGTTTGCGGCCGTGCTCGCCGGTTGCGGCAAGGAGTACATATATGTGAATGCCGATAGCGACGATACCGACCCAACCATAACCGACTCTTCCGACAGCATCCCTGACTCTACTGACAGCACCCAAGATGAGCCGGGCGATGACTTCATAACCGTGGCAGAGGCTTTGTCGTGTGACTATGGCGAACAGGTGTGCGTGAGGGGCTACATTGTGGCGTCGTGCACGAAGAATATCTCCAATGCCGACTATACCTATCCTTTCAAGGGCAGCACAGCCATAATATTGGCTGACGACACGATGGGTGTCGATGGCGTCGCGCCACAGAACATCATGCCTGTGTGTCTCACCGAATGGACTGAACTGCGCAACGGTCTCAACCTTGAGACAAACCCGGAGTTGCACAACAAGCGGGCTTACATCACCGGCACAATAACTAAATACATGTACCGAAAAGGCCTGAAAGATGTTTATTCGGCATATGTCTATGATTAAAAACATGAATTGCCGAGAGCAGCCTATCTTATGCAAAATAGTCTCGTAGTCTGACAAAGCCAATTTATAGAACCCACCTTAAGACGTGAAAATGTCGTAGGCGTTGTCCATTCGCCCAACAAGTCAGAACAGGGCTTTAAGGGCAAACCAAACAATGGGGACGGCAAGAGACGGCAGAAGATTGAGCGTCTTGCAGTCTTTTATGTTGAGCATGGAGAGACCGCTTCCTGCGATGAGCAGTCCTCCCACAATGAGCAGCTCGTTCATTAGAGCATCGTTCACGGCTTGGCTCGAAATGGTGGCCACAAGATAGAACAAGCCCTGCCAGAGGAAAAGCACGGGGGCAGCCACCATTATGCCGATGCCGTAAGTGGAGGCGAACACCATGGAGGACACAAAGTCGAGCGTGGCATTGGTGAAGAGCAGCGTGTTGTCGCCGTCTATGGCGCTCATCACAGGGCCGAGCATGGAGAGGGGACCGATGCAGAAAAGTAGTATGGCGGTGATGAGTCCGTTGGCCAATCCTTCGGAATGTCCTTTCCCCGCATGGCGGTTTATGAGATTGTGAAACCGCGCGTCGATGTCGAGCCGTGCCCCTATGACTGCCCCTATGGCTATGGCAAGAATGAAGAGCACAGGATACTGGCTGTCGTGCATGTGGGTAATGGTGGCGTTGAGTCCTATGGCGATGGACGCAAGGCCGAGCCCGTCGAATATGGTGCGCTTGTACTGTTCCTTTATACCCTTGTGCAGCACGGTGCCTGCTATGGTGCCCACTATGATGGCCACCGTGTTTACTATCGTTCCTAACATTGTCGCTTTTGTGTGCCCTATGGTTTGGGCATGCAAAGTTATCGAAAAAATCCCGTTGGGACAAAACAGCTCGAAACTATTGTGTTATTTGGAAGGTCGGTATAGCCCTTGTCGGCCAATAAACAGATGACTTTTTTGCCAATGTGCTGCTTATAGTAACCATTTTCGTCATCCCCTGAACTCCTGCGGTGTCTTGCCCGTGTGCTTCTTGAAGTAGCGGCAGAAGAAGCTCACGTCGGTGAAGTTGTATTCCCAAGCCGTCTCCTTCACACTCTGGTGCCCCAGGCGCATGTGCAGCTTGAGCTGCAGAATGACATACTGGTCGATGACCTCCTTGGGCGTGTGTCCCGTCACCTGTCGCACTATGTTGGTGAGATACTTTGGTGTGATGTTCATGCACTGCGCATAGTAGTTCACGTCTCTCGACGTCTTGAAGTCATCCTCCATCCTCCGCATGAATTCGTTGAACAGTTCTCTCACCCTCCTCGACTTTATCTCCTCCGGACGATACTGCGGGTTGCGCAGCAGATAGTCGTGAAAGCCTATGAAGAACGACTTCAGTTGCAGGAGCACCATCTGCGTGAGACACCTGCACTCCTTTTGTTCGAAGTAGAGCTTCAGCAGCGCGAACATCGCGTTGATGATGCGCGTAATCATTGGGTTCTCCTGCCGGCACCGGTCCTCGCGCAGCGACGAATAGACCGTGTGCTCCATTTGCAGACTCGCCTCGCGCAGCAGAGAGGCCGAGTATTGCAGCATCTCCACCTCAAACGTCTCGCTCTCATCCCCGTCGTCGTCGGCCATGCGCACACACACCACATCGTTGGGAAACAGCGATATGACCGACCCCTCGTGCAGTTCCCACTCCTTGAAGTTGACCCGCAGTGTGGCCTCGCCCCCGCGACATATGAGTATGGCCCCATAGTTGACCACCTGCATCTCGCCGTACCACTCACTGAGGTTTGACGTGAGTATGCGTGCCGTCTGCGGACTAGCTATCTCGTCATAGCTGTTTTGGGTCATCGCCTTTGTTCTTTATTTCTTGTTTCGGCTGTAAAAGTACGTATAATATCCGACAAACGAGAACAGTTGTTCTTTAAAAGTCCATCCGTCGCTCCATATTTGAAATGACCTTACGGTCAAATCTTCATACCTTTGCACCCGATTTTTAACCAAGGCGTTTGCAGGAAGCAATGTGGGCTAAGTGGCCCCACCGCCACCCTGCAACGACTGAATGTCTTGGGAAAAGGGAGTTAAAATTAAGTTTTGAAGTGAGGGGAGTCGAGTCATTGGCCGCCAGTGCTCGCTTGAGGGCAGGAGCCTTTGCCTCGACACTCTTCCACTTTGGTCTCTTTCCTCTGATGACAACGACAATAAATGTATATACAAATATTTTAGGATGACAAAGAAAATCATTTTTGCAAGCATTCTCTTTGCTGTGGGAGGCGTGGGCTGTCAAGCCCAAGAACGCCTCACCATAGACCAACTGTTCAGTCGGGTGGAGACTGGCAGCAAGAGTCTGCAGACACAGAAGACGGGCTTGGAGGCCGCACAGAAAGGCATTGAGGTGGCCAAGAGCAAACGTCTGCCCGACATCAACATGCAGCTCTCGCTGAGCTACATAGGCAACGTGTTGCTCACCGACCGCGACTTCTCCAATGTGCAGGGACAGAGCTCGCCCCACTACGGCAACAGCCTGGCCATCGACGCCCAACAGGTGGTCTATGCAGGAGGAGCCATCAATGCAGGCATCAAGTTGGCTGAGCTGGGCAAGCAGCAGGCGGAGGTGGGCGTGTGCCTCACCCGTCAGCAGGTGCGCTTTATAGCCTTGGGACAGTATCTTGAACTCTACAAGATTGACAACCGCCTGAAGGTGTATGAGCAGAACATCAAGCTCACCGAACAGCTCATCGACGACATCAACGCCAAGCAGAAGCAGGGCATGGCCCTCAAGAACGACATCACGCGCTATGAGCTGCAGATGGAGTCGCTCAAGCTGGGACAGACCACACTGCGCAACAACCGCAGCATACTCAACCACCAGCTCTGCAACACGCTCGGCATGGAGCAGGAGGTGGAGATAGTGCCCGACGCGTCGCTCTCCGACAAGACCTACAGCAAGGACGGCGAAGCCTACTGGCAGCAACGGTCTGCCGCCGCGTCACCGCTGATGGAGCAGAGTGAGCTCAACATCAACATGGCCAAGCAGAAGGAGAAGCTGGCCAAGAGTGAGCTGTTGCCCAAGGTGGCCGTGGTGGCCGCCGACAACTTCAACGGTCCCATCACCTTCGAACTGCCGCCCATCAACAAGAACCTCAATGTGTGGTATGTGGGCGTGGGCATCAACTACAGTCTCTCCTCGCTCTTCAAGAGCAACAAACGGGTGAAGCAGGCGGCCATAGAGACGTGTCAGGCTCAGGAGCAGCACGCCCTTCAGGCCGAACAGCTCAACAACAACGTGCAGCAGTCGTATGTGCAATATCTCCAGACCTACACCGAACTGGAGACGCAGCAGAAGAGTGTGGAGCTGGCCCGGCAGAACTATGAGGTGATGAACGCCCGCTATCTCAGTCAACTGGCCCTTGTCACCGACATGGTCGATGCATCCAACCTTCGTCTCAACGCCGAACTGCAGGAGGTGGACGCTCGCATAAATGTGGTCTATGCCTACTACCGCATGAAGTATGTGGCAGGAGAAATATAACCCCAAAACAATAGATTTCAGACAACTTTAGAATACAAAATACAACAGAAGCAATGAACAAGAAGATAATCAAGAGAACATACAATGTGGTGGTGACGCTCGTGCTCTTAGGCTCCATAGTGTGGGCATTCAGCCATTTCGTACATGGAAGTAATGTGGAATACACCGACGATGCGCAGGTGCTCCGTCTCATCACCCCCATCAACACCCGCGTGCAGGGTTTCATCAAGGAGATACGTTTCGACGACTACCAGCACGTGAAGGCCGGCGACACGCTCATCATCATCGAGGATGCCGAGTATCGTTTGCAGGTGGCACAGGCCGAGGCAGGACTGAAAGGCCAGAAGTCGAGCAGTTCGGTGGTGTCGGCCAGCATGACCACCACCACAAGCAATGTGCAGACCGCTGCCGCAGGCATAGAGGAGGCGCGTGTAGATATGCTCAATGCCAAGCAAGACTTCGACCGTTTCGCGTCGCTCTTGAAGAAGGACGCCGTCACACGTCAGCAGTATGACAACGCCTACGCCCGCTATCTCGGAGCCAAAGCCCGCTACGAGCAGGCCAACAGCCGTAAGCAGTCGGCGGCCAGTGTGCAGCAGGTGCAGAACCATCAGTTGGGTGGCTCGCGCGCCAGTGAGAGTGTGGCCGAGGCACAGCTCAACCTCGCCCGCCTCAATCTCAGCTATACGGTCATCGTGGCCACTACCGACGGTGTCATGGGGCGCAAGGACATTCACGTGGGCCAACTGGTACAGCCCGGACAGATGCTCGCACGCATAGTTGACGACAACGACGTGTGGGTGGTGGCCAACTACCGTGAGACGCAGATGGAAGCCGTGGAGGTGGGCCGCAAGGTGGAGTTCACCGCCGACGCCATTCCCGGTGTGGTGTTCCATGGCGAGGTGCAGGCCCTCTCTGCCGCCGCCGGTTCCGCCTACTCCATGATACCCGTTGACAACGCCACTGGCAACTTTGTCAAGGTGGAACAGCGTGTGCCTGTGCGCATAGCCCTCACCAAGGACAACGACGCCAAGCAGGTGGCTCTGCTGCGCGCCGGGCTGAATGTTGAAACGAAAATCATAACGAAGTAGCACCCCCTAACACAATGCCCAAACCTCCCATGCCACAGGGGCCCTTCCGAGTTCCCTCGTTCAACAGCTATGTGCCGCGCAGGCTCCAGCCGTGGATCTACATAGTCTTCGCCTTCACCTTCCTCCTCTCGGGAGGCATCTATGGCGGAGCCATGCTCAACGTGATGGGCCACTACAGTCTTATGCGCGAGGATGTGCTCATGATTGTCATGTGCAATGTGGTGGGTGTCAACATGCCCTTCCCCTTCCTCTTCAAGATGAAGTTCGCCTTCACCAACCGCCGCCTCTTGCTCAACGCCGCCATCATGGTGGCCCTCTGCAACTGGCTCATCATGTACACCGACTCCGTGCCCGTCATGTGCATCCTTGGCTACCTCGCAGGCTTCTTCAAGCTCTGCGGATGCTTCGAGTGCATGAGCACCATACAGCTATGGATGACGCCCAAGCGCGACTTCACCATCTTCTTCCCCTTGCTCTATTGCATGGTACTGGGCAACATGTTTCTCTCGCCCTGGCTCTGCGAGCACCTCGTCTATGCGTTTCAGGACTGGCGCGCCATGAACTACATGATGATAGGCCTACTGCTCCTTGTGGCGCTCACAGTGTTTCTCACCACCCACAACTTCCGCTTCATGAAGCCGCTGCCTTTCATCAGCGTCGATTACCTTGGTTGCCTCCTGTGGTCGGCTGTGCTCATAGAGTTCATCTTCTTCTTCAACTATGGCGAGCACTACAACTGGCTCGACAGCGAGATTATGAGAGCCGACCTCTGGCTCTTCTGCATCACCCTCTTCCTCTGCCTGCAGCGCATGATGAAGATACGCCACCCCTACATAGCCCCCGGCGCATGGCGCTACAAGCGGCTCATACCCTTGCTCATCCTCTTCGCCTTCGTGGAGTTCATGGGCAGTACACCCAAGGTGCTGCAGACCGCCTTCACGGGCAGTGTGCTCCACTTCGGCCATGTCACCACCAACGTGCTCAACTTCGTGGAGTGGGTGGCCGCCGTTGGCGGTTGTCTCTTCTGCCTCTTTTGGTTCAAGGTGCTGCGCCAGCGTTGGACGTTTCTGCTCACCCTTGGCGTGGCGGCCATGGCGGCCTATCCGGTTATGATGTATTTCCTCATTGACCCCAGGCTCAACATCGAGGCACTCTATCTGCCCGTCTTCCTCCGCTCCTTCGGCAACGCCATCTTCTTCTGCACGCTCACCATCTATCTTGAGGAGCTCATGCCCTTCCAGCACTTCTTCATGAGCCTCACCATGGCGGGCATCATCCGCAA
>CAVHDN010000014.1:0-15774 GCA_963634315.1 Flexilinea sp.
ACCGGCACGTCGGTGGACGGACTGGTCAGCACGCTCTATCTCTATAACAAGAATCTCAACTACAAGGTCTTCATGATACCCTCGCTCATGGCCATCATCATGCTGCTCATCTGTGGTTTTCTGCCTGCTCTGAACATCGTGGGCGAAAAGGAGGCCGGCACCATAGAGGCCATCAATGTCACTCCAGTGAGCAAGTCAGCGTTCATCCTGGCCAAACTCATTCCCTACTGGCTGATAGCCCTCGCCGTGATGACCATCTGCTTCGTTCTGGCATGGGCCGTATACGGCATCACCTGTCAGGGCAACATTCTGCTGTGCTATCTGCTGGCTATGCTGCTGGCTCTGACATTTAGCGGACTGGGCCTCATCATCTCCAACTACAACGACACCATGCAGCAGGCGGTGTTCGTGATGTGGTTCATCGTGGTGAACCTCATCCTGCTGAGCGGCCTGTTCACCCCCGTGCGCTCCATGCCCCACTGGGCTTACCTCACCACCTACATCAACCCGATGCACTATTTCATCGATGCCATCCGCACCGTCTTCGTGCGCGGCGGCGACTTCGCGTGCGTCGCCCGTCAAGCGGCGGCGCTCACTGCCTTCGCCATGGTCATGAGCGTTTGGGCAGTGTTGAGTTGCAGGAAGCATGGATGAGGCGTGGGCCTATAGCTTCACAGCCACTTCCCTCCCTGTGTATTCAGTCGTCCGTGTGGTCTTCATGGGCTGGTTGCCCGCGCCGCTTTGGCCGTCCACCAACACTATGTTGAAGCGGCGGGCCTTGAGCATGCCCTTATAGGAACCTTTGCGCTCGGCAATGGTCAGCTGGCGCGCTGCATTGTCCCAGCGGAACACTATGAGCGAGTAGCGGCCCTTCTCGTAGTTGTAGTTGTCGCCCTCGTCCTCGTAGAGGGTGAAGGTGGCGTCGGCTCCTGGATAGACGCGTATCTCAAGTTCGTCCCACGGCTTCTCGCTGCTATACTGCACCTCGGGGCCAAAGGGCAGAATGGTGCCTGCCTTCACATACACGGGCATGATGCTTATGGGGCAGGGCCGCTGCACCTCCTGTCCGCCGTCGAGCAGCTGGTTGGTCCAGAAGTCAAACCACTGGTTGCCCTTGGGCAGATAGACGTTGACGGGTGCCGAAGCCTTCTTCACGTCGGGGTAAATCTCGTGTCCCCCTTTCTTGTTGTCCTTCCACGTGTATAGCGGGTCGGTCACCGGCTTCACCAGCATGCTGCGCCCGAAGAGATATTCGTCGCCATGCCGTGTGGCCCTTTTGTCGTCCTTGTAGTCCATGACGAGGGCGCGCATCATGCTGCCGCTGTTCAGCACACAGTCGGCCGCCTGGCTGTAAACATAAGGTAGGAGACGGTAGCGCAGCTTCACCGCATCGACCATGGCATCGTAGCACCAGTCGCCCTCCTGCCCGAACTCGTAGAACTCGCTCACCATGGGCGATGAGCAGTGGTTGCGCATGAGTGGCATGAATGTGCCCCACTGCACCCATCGCGTCTGCAGCTCCTGCAAGGCGGGGTTCTTGGCGCTTTGCTGGTAGTCGCGGTAGAAGAAACCGCCGAGGTCGGTGTTCCAGAACGGTATTCCGCACAGCGTGTAGTTGAGCCCGGAGGGTATTTGTCGCTTCATCTCCTCCCACGAGGCCTTGATGTCGCCGCTCCATGAGAAGGTGCCGTAGTGCTGCATGCCGAAACTGCCGCTGCGGGTCATCTGCAGCGAGCGCTTGTTGCCCGCTTTCATGGCGCGCTGGTGCTCGTATATCGACTTGTTGTGCAGCAGCGGGAAGGCGTTCTTCACGCTGAGCCACGAGCCGTCATGCGTCTGATAGTCGCTGTCGCCAGGCTTCTCGAAGTGGTCGGGCTCGGTGGAGTCGGTCCACCATGCGTCGAAGCCCATGTTGTAGAGATGGGTGAGATGCTTCCAGTAGAGTTCACGTGCCTTGGGATTGAACACATCATAGGGCTGCACACCCGCATTTCTTGGCCATGTGTCGAAGGGGAGCAAGGCGTTCATCTGCTTCAGCTCCTTATACTGTGCAGTCCATGGTCCGAAGTTGGCCCAGATGGTTATCATCAGGTGGGCGTTGTTGTCGTGAACGTACCTTACCATCTCCGCAGGACTCTTCAGCCTCGGTTCGCCCTGCGCCTTCATGTTCTTCATGTCCTTTGGCAGGAATTTCTCCCACGCAGGGTCGCCCACTTTGTTGATGTAGCAGGGGTTCTCAAACTTCATTGCGTTCCAGTTGGAGTCGCAGCCCCAGTACTGCCAGTCCTGCACTATGGCATCGACGGGTATGCGCAGTTCACGATACTTGTCGAGCACGCCGGCCAACTCGTCGCTGGTCTTGTAGCGTTCGCGGCACTGCCAGAAGCCCATGCTCCAGAGGGGGAGCATGGTGGCTTGGCCGGTGAGCTGGCGAATGCAGCTGATGGCTCCGTCCTGCGTGCCGTCGTTGTAGAGAAAGTAGTAGTCGGCGCAGGTGCCCACCTCACTGCTGAACGCGGCTGTCTGCTTGCCGTCGTCGTCAAAGGTGCTGCGTCCGGCGTTGTCCCAATAGAGGCCGTAGCCCTTTTCGGAGGTGAAGTAGGGTATGGCAATGTAGCCGTTGGAGTTCCAGATGTCTATGTGGCGCCCCCGCTGGCTCATGTGCGCGTCGCGCAGTTGGCCAAGTCCGTATATGGCCTCGTCGGTGTCGAGGCGTAACGTCTGTGCCACGCGCAGCTTTCCCTTGTTGGCCTCGTCGGTGCGCCGCTCAAAGGTGGTGCGCGTGTCGGTGAGCAGAGTGTCGCCCGCGGCATTGCGGAACATTATTTCGCCGCTGGCGGTGTTGAGCGTCACGGTGATGTTGGATGAGGACAGCTCCACGCCCTCGGCCGTTTCCACGGTCTTGAGGTCTTTAATCTTCTGCGCCTTCATAATGACGCTGTAGCTCTTTTTCGCCACCACATCAGAAGACGGGGCTTTGAGCACACGCACTATGGACGGCGACTGAAACTCGATGGTGACCTGCTGGCCCCCCACCTGACGGGTGATGGCCTTTGTGCCGCTCACTACGCAGAGCGACAGGGCCAATGTGAACAGATGTCTAAACTTCATGCTTCTTTTAGGTTTTATCGGTTGCTGTTGGTGTTGAGCATATTTAGTAGGAGCAGTTCTCCGAACTGCGACCCAAACGAAAACGCGACCAATGCGCTGGGTGCAGCTTGGAAATCTGCACCTACTAGCAAGTAGTAGGAGCAGTTCTCCGAACTGCGACCCAAACGAAAACGCGACCAATGCGCCAATTAAGCTGAACACAGTCTGCATGTGCGGTTCAAGGCTTTTTGGCGCACTTGGGACATATGCCCTTCACCACATAGTTGGCGGTGGTCATCTCGTAGCCGTTGGGCAGTGAGACCGAAGGTATCTGAATGTGGCCCAAGCAAAAGGTTTGGTGACAACGCTCGCAGAAGAAATGCACGTGCATGTCGTCGTCGCCCGTGGCGGAATGGCTGCGGCACAGCTCGTAGCGCACGCCCTCTCCGCCGTCCTCAATGACGTGCACGAGATGGTGCTCACGGAAGAGCGTGAGCGAGCGGAATATGCCCGACTTGTCTATCGTGGCTATCCTACGCTCCAGCTCGCCGAGCGACAGCGGACGTTCCTCTGCGGCCAGAGCCTTGGCCACCACTATGCGGTTGGCTGTAGGCTTTATGCCGTGGAGCGTCAGCAGTTGGGCTGTCTCGTTCTCGTTCATCGCCGTAACTATTGTTGGTTGATGGATTAGGGGCGCAGCATCCCCTCATCCACGTCCATCTTCTTTCCCGCTATTTCAGATAGTCCTCGAAATATTGCGTTATGCGCTCGTGCAAGTGTGTGCTCTTGTGGCCTCGCATGTTGTGCCCCTCACCTGGATAGACAAAGAGGTCGGGCTGGGTGCCTGCTTCGGTACAGGCGTTGATGAACTGCAGGGTGTTTTGCGGCACTACCACGGGGTCGTTCATGCCCATTATTATCTGCAGCTTACCCTTGAGGTTCTTCGCCTTGTTTATCAGACTTGTCTGCTCATAGCCCTCGGGATTGGTCTGCGGCGTGTCCATGTATCGCTCGCCGTACATCACCTCATACCATTTCCAGTCTATCACCGGGCCACCGGCCACTCCCACCTTGAACACGTCGGGGTAGTTGGTCATGAGCGAGATGGTCATGAAGCCGCCGTAGCTCCAGCCGTGCACCCCCAAGCGGGTAGCATCGACGTAAGGCAGCGACTTGAGGTAGGCTACGCCCTGCATCTGGTCTTTCATCTCCTCCTGTCCGAGGTGGCGGAATGTGGCTTGCTCAAACTCCAGTCCGCGCTCGCTTGAGCCGCGGTTGTCGAGTATGAAGAGCAGATAGCCCTTCTGTGCCATGTAGGTCTCCCACGAGCGGCTGGCGTAGTGCCACCGCGCATCGACATTGCGTGTGCCGGGACCGCCATACACATAGACCACTGTGGGATATTTCTTGGTGGGGTCGAAACCTATTGGCTTCACCATGCGGTAGTAGAGGTCGGTGGTGCCGTCGGCGGCTTTGAGCGTGCCGCACGAGAACTCCGGCACGTTGTAGCCCTGCCATGGGTCAGGGGCTGTGAGCAGTCGTGTGACCTTGCCCGTCTTGGTGTTGGTCAGGTCTATGTTGCGCGGCACGTCAGGCTCGCTGTAGTGGTCGAAGACGTAGGCTCCCGAGGTGGATATGATGTCGGTGTGGTGGCCCGACTCGGTGTAGTAAGACGCATGTACGCCCTTGCCGTTGTCGAGCGGTGTGCGTCGGCCCGTCTTCAAGTTCACGGCATAGAGGTTGTTCTGTATGGGGCTGGCCTCGGTAGAAAGGATGATGGCGCTCTTGGTGGCCTTGTTGAAGCCAATGAGGTCGAGCACCACCCACTTGCCGCTGGTCACCTGCTTTATGAGCTTGCCTGTGGTGTCGTAGAGATACAGGTGGTTGTAGCCGTCTCTTTCGCTCTGCATGAGGAATTTGCTGCTGTCCCAGGGCAGGAAGGTCATCTGCGCTGCGTCGTGTGTATATTTGTCGTTATGCTCATGCACGAGTGTGCGCAGCTTGTCGCCCGTGGTGGCGTCGTAGGCCTCGAGGTGGCTGTCGGTCTGGTCGCGGTTCAGGTCAGTCATGTAGATGGTCTTCGAGTCGGGGCTCCACGTGATGTTGAAGAAGTAGCGGTCGGTGGGGTCGCCTGCCTTGAGGTATATGGTCTTGCCTGTGGTCATGTCATACACACCCACGGTGACCTTGTGGCTCGTCTCGCCTGCCATAGGATACTTGTCTGGCTCGTATGTGGCCTCACGCTCAAAAGTGTTCACCTGCGGATAGTCGGCCACCATACTCTGGTCCATGCGGTAGAAAGCCAGTCGCTGACCGTCGGGGCTCCAGAACGTGCCTTTGTATATGCCGAACTCGTCGCGGTGCACCTTTTGTCCATACACTATCTCTCGGCTGCCGTCGGTGGTGAGACGGGTGGTCTTGCCTTCCGCATCGGTCACGCACAGCTGGTTGTCATCGACAAACGCCACGGCGCGCGATGCCGCCGTCCAGTCGCTGCACGTTTCCTTGGCGCACGGTTGCCGCCAAGCCACAGTGCGCTTGCTCCAGTCGTAGAGCACGCGCTCCTTGGAATTGCTCAACAGCATGAGTGTCTTGCCGGGATAGGGGAAGCTGGCATAGAACGTGGTGTGCATCTCCCCCGCGCCCATGGCCTTGTTCACCTCGTCGAGCGTGGCCACTGGGGTCTTCTTCCCAGTCTTCATGTCAATGGTGCCGCACTCCTCCGCATCCTGATACATCAGTTGGTCGCCCCACCATGTGAGGTACATGTTCTTCGGCACGAAGTTGCGGTAGTTGACCCCTCCGAAGTTGAGGTCTTCCAGTGTGAACTGCTTCAGCTGTGCTGTCATTGGCAATACTGTCATGGCTGCAATGACCGCCACGACGCATCTCTTTATGCTGTTTATACCTTTCTTTATGTTACTCGTCATCTCTAAAGCTCCTTCCTTTCTTATCGAAACCACGGCCATCGCCACGTCCGAACGGCTTCTTGCCACCACCTTGGCGGTTGAACCGCTCATGACTGCCACGGCCATCGCGGTTGTTTTTGAAGCCGCCACGGTCGTCTCTGAAGTCTCCACGGCGTTCACCTTCGTTGCGGCCGTCACGGCCACGGTGCTCGTCGCGGCCGCCCCATTGCTTTCTGCGGTTGTCACCGTAGTTGCGGTCGTCACGGTCATTCCTTCTCCAGCCTCCACGCTCACCGCGGTCGTTTCTGAAACCGCCGCGTCCCTCTCTCGGTTCCCTGCGTTCACGCTTGTTGTCGAAGCGACTGAAATCGACTGTGCGGAACTGAAACGAGCGTATGTCGTCGCCATCGTCGCTGCCGTCATCGTCGAGACGTCTCTTGAACTCACGGTTCTGCTTGAAGCGGTGCTTCTCGGCCATCTGCCTCTTCTCCTCGTCGGTCTGTACACTGCCGCCTTCGGTCTTGAAGTCGCGCATCTTGCCGTCGAATATCTGGTACTTGCGGAACTCACATTCCAGCGAACCGTTGAACACGGGTATCTTGATGGAAGGCTTGAGCCCTATCTTGTCGAAGCACTCCTCACGGTAGCTTAGTATCCATGCGTCGTTGTTGAGGAACTGGTGCTTGAGCCGTTCGCCTATCATGTCGTAAGTGCCAAGCAGGTTGGGTGTGGAAATGCGCTCGCCGTAGGGCGGGTTGGTCACTATTATGCTCTTCTCCTTGGGCTGCGTGAAGTCCTTGAAGTCTTGCTCCTCCACGGTGATGTCCTGTGTCAGACCGGCGGCCTTCACGTTCATGCGTGCCGTGTTCACCGCCTTTATGTCTATGTCGTAGCCGTAGATGTGGTGGTTGAACTCCCGCTCTTGGCTCTCGTCGTTGTAAATGCGGTCGAAAAGATCCTTGTCGTAGTCGGGCCACTTCTCAAAGGCATATTCCTTGCGGAACAGTCCTGGAGCCATGTTTCTGGCTATGAGAGCTGCCTCCACGAGCAACGTGCCCGAGCCGCACATGGGGTCTATGAAGTCGGTCTCGCCGTGCCATCCCGTCATGAGTATCATGCCTGCGGCCAGCACCTCATTGAGCGGAGCCTCCACGCTCTCCTGACGGTAGCCCCTGCGGTGCAGACTCTCGCCGCTCGAGTCGAGCGACAGCGTGCACTGGTCTTCGGCTATGTGCATGTTCAGTCTTATGTCGGGGTTGGCCACGCTGATGTTAGGGCGTTTGCCCGTGTTCTCCCTGAACTGGTCAACGATGGCGTCCTTTACCTTGTACGACACAAACTTTGAGTGGCGGAACTCCTCGGAGAACACCACAGAATCGACCGAGAAAGTCTTGTCAAGGTCGAGATGTTGCGTCCAGTCTATCTTCTTCACCGCCTCATACACGTCATCGGCCGACCTTGCCTTGAAGTGGCTTATGGGCTTGAGTATCCTTATGGCCGTGTGCAGTTGGAAGTTGGCGCGGTACATCATTTCCTTGTCGCCTCGAAACGACACCATACGCCGTCCTATCTGCACGTCGTTGGCACCCATCTCTGTCAGTTCCTTTGCCAGTACATGCTCAAGTCCCATGAAAGTCTTGGCAATCAGTTCAAATTCTTGTTCCATTTGATGTTGTTGGTGATTGGAGGTAAAGCCCTGTCGCCTTACCCCTTCTTGTATATCTTAGTATTTGGTTTGATGTCTTCGGTCACCCATATGTTGGCTCCCACCACCGAGCCTTTGCCGATGGTGATGCGTCCGAGAATGGTAGCGTTGGAATAAACCACCACGTCGTCTTCTATTATAGGGTGGCGTGGAATGCCTTTTATCGGGTTGCCGTCGTCGTCGAGAGGGAAGCTCTTGGCTCCGAGCGTCACGCCTTGGTAGAGCTTGACGTTGTTGCCAATGATGCAGGTGGCCCCTATCACCACACCCGTACCGTGGTCTATGGTGAAGTGGTGGCCTATCTGTGCTCCGGGGTGAATGTCTATACCCGTCTCGGAGTGGGCCATCTCGGTGAGTATTCTCGGTATGAGCGGCACGCCAAGGAGGTACAACTCGTGGGCTATGCGGTAGTTTACAAGTGTCTTTATCACAGGGTAGCACGAAATGACTTCGCCGTGGCTCTCTGCTGCAGGGTCGCCCTCGTAGGCGGCGGCCACGTCAGAGGCCAGTGTGCGCCTTATCTGCGGCAGACGGCTTATCAGTTCCAGTGCGGTGCTCTCGGCTTGTTCGCGCTGGCATCCTGTGTGCTGTCCCTCGTCGGTGGCGGCGAAGCCCATGCCCGCCTGCACTTGGTCGGCAAGCAACTTAAACATCCGTTCGGTGTTTACGCCTATGTGGTAGTGTATGGTATGGGCGTTGACCGATGATTTTCCGAAGTATCCGGGGAATAGTATGGCTCTTGCAAGTTCGGTGATTTCCTCCAGAGCCTTGCCTGATGGCAGAGGATACCCGTCTCTATGCTGATGGAAAAGACCTTTTAGCGACTCTGCGGCCGACAGCTTCTCCACTGTCTGCGTGAGCGTGCGTGTTAAGTTGAGATTGTCCATCTTCTTATGTCAAAGCTTTGAGTTGCAAAGATACTGCAAACGAGTGGAATGGCAAAGCCTTTGCTCTTCTTTTTTGAGGAGAACCCACCTTGAGCTATTTTCACAGTTGAGCCATTCGTGTGTTGGACGGGACGAGTGGGGATGGTTGATACATAAACGACAAAGCGACGACCCTCACAGGCCATCGCTTTATATCTCAATAGGTATTAGTCAATTCTTAAGGTAAAAAGATTGTTTTCAGGATAACGATGACAAAGGTAGGCGTTTTTCTCCTAAAAACAAAACGTTTCTTTACCTTTTTTCAATAAAAAATGTTGTGTGGGCACACAGCCTCCTTGTCGTCTCCATGGGTTGTATGTCCATGCACTTTTGTTGCTGTGACGTGGCTTCATAGTCATACTTCCCGCTGTTCCTTGTTGTCAAGGTGTGGTAGCGAAATGTGGTATTTTACGGCAAGGAAGCGAATGGCCACCACCACAGCGAAGCCCACTGCCGATGCCAAAGTGGCTGTTGCGTGCAGTGAAGTGGCTGCCCAGTAGGCCAGACCGCCGGCCACGCTTGCCATGGCGTAGATTTCCTTGCGGAAGATGACAGGCTCGTTGTTGAGAAGCACATCACGTATCACGCCTCCCGCCGCACCTGTTATGCAGCCCATGACTATTGCCACCCAGAAAGGCTGTGCGCAGTCGAGGCTCTTTTGCAGTCCGGCCACGGTGAAGAGGGCCAGTCCGAGTGTGTCGAACACGAACCACGCATTGCTCATCCACTCCATCCACCGTCCGAACACTATCACCACGGCCAGAGCGGCGGCAGTGCAGAGCAGGTAGGAGGGGCTGGTCATCCAAAAGGGTGTGGCTCCGAGCATGACATCGCGTATGGTTCCGCCGCCTATGGCCACTGCGGCTCCACATACGTAGGCCCCAAACCAGTCGAACTGTTTGGCTGCCGCATGCCTGATGCCCGATATGGCAAAAGCGAAAGTGCCGAGAAACTCTATGGCTTGTTGTACTGCGGGCAGTGTCGCGTCGGCTGTCATGGCTTTGCTTCAGACTTTGATGGTGCGGCTGTCGTGTCCTCTGTGTCGGCCTTTGGCAGGGCCACGGTGTTCTTCGGCTTGCCCTCTATGAACGCTTTCACGTTTTTGGTTGCAATGTCTATTAGCCTTGCCCTTGCCTCAGGTGTGGCCCAGGCGATGTGTGGGGTGAGATAGGCGTTAGGCTCGGCGAGTAGTGGGTTGTCGGCAGTGGGAGGCTCTGTCGATGTCACGTCGGCCGCATAGCTTCCGAGTTGTCCGCTGTGCAGTGCCTCTGCTACGGCCTTCTCATCGACGAGCGGACCACGGCCCGTGTTTATGAGCAAAGCTCCTCGCTTCATGAGCGACAGAGCGCGTTGGTCTATCATGTGGCGAGTGGAGGGTGTGAGCGGGCAGTGCAGTGTCACCACGTCGCTTGCCGCGAGTAGTCCTTCGAGTGTGGCCTTGCGCAGTTCCTGCGGAAGTTCTGTGGTGGTCTTGCTGGTGAGTGCGAGCACTTCCATTCCCATATCCACAGCAAGCTTGGCCACTCGCATGCCTATGTTGCCAAGTCCCACTATGCCTAAGGTCTTGCCGGCCAACTCCATGAGCGGTGTGTTCCAGTAGCAGAAGTCTTCGCTGCGTGTCCACACTCCCTGCCGGGCTTCACGGGCATAGTGGTCTATGCGGTTGGTCATGTTGAGCAAGTGGGCCATAGTCATCTGCACCACACTGTCGGTGCTGTAAGCCGGAATGTTGGTCACGGTTATGCCGTGCCGTGCCGCCGCATCGGTATCTACCACGTTGTAGCCTGTGGCGAGCACGCCAATGTATTTCAGCTTGGGCAGTTGCTCCATTATCTTCTCGTCTATCACCACCTTGTTTGTCAGAGCCATGTCGGCATCTTTCAGCCTTTCTACCGTCAGTGCGGCATTGGTGCGTGGGTAAATATCGACAGAGGCCAACTCCTGCAGAGCGGCCCACGACAGGTCGCCTGGGTTGACGGTGTAGCCGTCGAGTATAACTAATTTTTTCTTTGTGTCCATTTCTTTTCTCTTCCTTTCTTCTCTTTCTTTTGTATTCTTGTCGCAGTTCGGAGAACTGCTCCTACTAAGTTTGTCTTCTGCACTAATGGAACTGCGTGGTTTCGGGGCTTGCTAGTAGGAGCACTTCTCCGAAGTGCGACCCTAGCGGCCGAAGGGAAAGCCAAGTGCGACCTTATCGTCACTGTCGGCAGTTTTCTTGTCGCAGTTCGGAGAACTGCTCCTACTAAGTTTGTCTTCTGCGCCAATGGAACTGCGTGGTTTCGGGGCTTGCTAGTAGGAGCACTTCTCCGAAGTGCGACCCTAGCGGCCGAAGGGAAAGCCAAGTGCGACCTTATCGTCACTGTCGGCAGTTTTCTTGTCGCAGTTCGGAGAACTGCTCCTACTAAGTTTGTCTTCTGCGCCAATGGAACTGCGTGGTTTCGGGGCTTGCTAGTAGGAGCACTTCTCCGAAGTGCGACCCCAGCGGCCAAAGGGAAAGCCAAGTGCGACCTTATCGTCACTGTCGGCAGTTTTTCTTGTCGCAGTTCGGAGAACCGCTCCTACTAAGCGCAGTTCGGAGAACTGCTCCTACTAGGTTTGTCCTACCAATCCATCGTTCTCTTATGTTCCGAGGCGCAGATGGACTGTTTGTATCTGAGCTTATATTATTTTAGCCGCCTTAACTGTCTGAAGAGCTGCGCCTTGCATCCAACGCCTTTGCCAGCTTGTCTTCGGCGGGACTGTCCTGCGGTGTCCAGAAACGTTGGCCTTGGAGCTCGTCGGGCAGATACTGTTGCGGAGTGTAATGGTTGGGGTAGTCGTGCGGATACTTGTAGCCGTCGTGGTAACCCAACTGCGCCATAAGCTCCGTGGGCGCGTTGCGAATGTGCAGCGGCACGGGCAGACTACCCGAATGCTTGGTCTCGGCCAATGCCTTGTCTATGGCGAGGTAGGCCGAGTTGCTTTTCGGACTTGCCGCAAGATATATGGTTGCCTCGGCCAGCGGTATGCGTCCTTCAGGCCATCCTATGCGCTCCACAGCCTCAAAGGCGGCGTTGGCCAACAGCATGGCGTTGGGGTTGGCCAGTCCAATGTCCTCCGATGCACTTATGACGAGTCGGCGGGCTATGAACTTTGGGTCCTCACCAGCGTCTATCATCCTTGCCAACCAGTATATGGCTGCGTCGGGGTCGCTTCCGCGTATGCTCTTGATGAAGGCCGAAATGGTGTCGTAGTGCATGTCGCCGCCCTTATCGTAGGCCGCCGGTGTCTGTTCGAGTCTGTCGGCCACGAGTTTGTCGGTTATGATTACAGGCTGTCCCTTGGGCTCGGCCTCCACAACTGTCTCCAAGATGTTAAGCAACTTGCGAGCGTCGCCGCCGCTGTAGCGCATTATTGCGCCAGTCTCCTTCAGCTCTACGTGCCGTTCCTTAAGTTCAGTGTCGGTGGTCACCGCCCTTTGCAGCAGTTCCATGAGGTCGTCCTTGCCGAGCGGTTTGAGAGTATATACCTGACACCGCGACAACAATGGTCTGATGACCTCAAACGAGGGGTTCTCCGTTGTGGCTCCCAAGAGCGTCACCACTCCGCGCTCCACGGCTCCGAGCAGCGAGTCTTGCTGCGACTTGCTGAAGCGGTGTATCTCGTCGATGAAGAGCAGTGGTGGCGGTGCACTGAAGAAACGGCCCTTGGAGGCGCGGTCTATCACGTCGCGCACATCCTTCACTCCGCTGGTTACTGCACTTAGCGTGAAGAGCTGCCTGTCGAGCGTTCGGGCCACTATGTGGGCCAGTGTGGTCTTGCCCACTCCAGGAGGGCCCCATAGTATGAGCGAGGGCACGTGTCCGGCGTCCATCATACGCCTGAGTGCGGCTCCCTGTCCCACGAGGTGCTTCTGTCCGACATATTCGTCGAGCGTCCTTGGGCGCATCCTTTCTGCTAATGGTTCGGTCATGGTGCAAAGTTACTATGAAATGTGGAACTATTCAAATCTATCTTTCGTCACACAGAAAAATATCGTTATTCAATACCATTACAATTGTTTTGGCATGGGCCGAAGACTTGGTACTTTATTGCGGAAATATTGGCCAAAAGGCACAATGCCCTACTAACGTCCAAAACGCCTAAATAGAGTCAAAAAGAAAAGCGCCTCTTTTCTCATAGAAATGAGGCGCTTTTCTGGTAGAAAAGAGGCGCATTTCTCCTAGAAAAGAGGCGCATTTCTCCTAGAAAAGAGGCACTTTTCTAAAAGGGTGTAAAGACGGGTCAGAAACACTGCCAAATATTTTTTTCATTTATTGCCGCAGAAGCAACCGTCTGTCGGTTTGACAAAATCAACGCTATACATATAAAAAAGTGTCCAAGCAAGCGAGCTTGCGATACTTGAATAATGTGAGACCAAACAACAAAGAGCCGCATTCGCCATTGCTGACGTATGCGGCTCTTGATGAGTATGAGTGTTGGTGGAGCTTTACTTCACCGTCACTTTCTGTCCGTTTATCACGTAAACGCCCTTGTGCAGGCTCTTCACTACCTTGGCACCCTCGCCGAGGAACTTGCCGTCAACAGTGTAAACCTTCACGCTCACACCATTGGTCAGGGCCTCAATGTCCTCTATTGAAGTGTCCGTTTCGGTGGCCCATGCCGGAGCCGACTCGCCGTCGGTATAGACAGCAGTCACAGCGTAGTTGCTGCCATCGGCTGCATTGTCAGTGAAGGTAAGTGTGTTGGCATCCACATTCTTGAACAACTCGCCGTTGCGGTAGATGTTGTAGCCAGTGAGCGTACCGGCACCTGCTGTGTAGGTCACGTCGTCAATGCTAAGCATGAAACCGCCCTCTGTTGAGATGTGGTGAATGGCGAAGAACACGGCTCCCTCGGGCACGTCGAACGTCACTTCCGTCCACTCCCCGTTGCTTATGGTTACGGTCTTTACGGACTCGAAGCTTTCCACATCGGTGCCCGACTTAGAGTAGAGCAACTCTATGGTTTCCTCATAGTCGGTGGTACCGTCGCCCTGGTTGTGGGCGTAGAAGGTGATGGTCTGCTGCTTGCCTGAGAGCGACGGGCTTATGAGCCAGTTGTCTGCGTCAAACACTCCGTCCTCATTGCCACTATACATGGCGGCAACATACTTGTTGCCGGAGTGTGCGGCCATCTCGGGGTTGGTCTCGAGGATGTCATCGAACAAAGCTGTAGGCTCAAACACCTCAAAGGCAAACTGCTCGCCTTGGTGACCATACTGGTAGTTGTTGAACACGCCTCCTGTGTAGCCCTTGTCACCGTCGTAGGTAGTCCAGTCACCAAAGCTTGTGGCCCATGTGTCGTAGTCCTCAAAGCCCTCGGTCACTGTCTTAGGCGTGGTGTCGGGAGCCGTCCAGCTTATGCTGGCTATGCCATCGGCGCGTTTGGTCTTGACGTTGGTGGGCGCAGGCTTCGTCGAGCTGGTGGTCTGTACGGTAGCCGTTGCCTTGTTGTTGTCGGTGTCCTGATCGGCGGCATAGACCACCTCTGCGGTCAGCACAACCGAGTCGCCCTCGTTGAAGATGCTCGGGGTGTAACACATGTCGTATGTGGCTGAGGCTACTGGTTCAAGTGCTTGGCCAATGCTGTCGGCTATGACCTTGTCGCCCTCAAGCAGACGCACGGTGTAGCCCTCAGCGGCATTGTCGCCATAGTTGGTCACCTTGACGCTTACAGTGCCAGACAGACCCTTCTTCACCTTCTCGGGTGCAGTCATATCCACAGTGAGGTCGTGAGCCTTCACGTCGCGTATTTGTATGTTGTCGAGGAAGCAGTAGCCATTGCCTTGGCTGTTGCCCACGAAGCGCACCACGATGTAGGGTTCGTTGGCATACTTGGCGAGCGTCATGCTATGTGTCTGCCAAGCAGTTGTCTCGCCTTCAGCGAGGTCGGTGGCGTCAATGCTCACACTATCCACATCTTCTATAGTGCCGTCCTTCTTCTGTATCTGTACGGCCATGGAACCCTTGAAGCCTGCGAGAGCCTGAGTAGAGAAGTACAACTTCAGGTTGTTGGCTCCGGCAGGAGCTATCTTGCCTGTGCACAGACTGCTACTGTCGTTGCATCCGTCAAACACAGCCGCTCCGGTAGCACCTTCGGCCGATGCCAAGTCACCGTTGATGAACCACGACGATGAACCGGGAGTGTTGGTCCACCACAGACTGTAGGCAAGCTGACCATAGTCGAATGTCTCCTTGAAAGGTATGGTGTAGTTCTTGCCCACTATTATGGAGTTGGCTGCGCTGAACATGGCGAGACCCTTCTCGTTGCTGGGCTGTATGCACACAGTGAGCAGGTCTTGGTCACCCTCCTCGGTGTTCTTCTCGATAGTGGCTTTGCTCTCGCCCTTTACGGTGGTGAGCAGGTCGCCATACTCATAGCCCGACCAATCGTCGTAGCTGAGTCCGTCGTAGAGATTGTAGGTAATCTCCTCGGGGTTCACATATCCACCGTTGGCACCCTTGGCCACTGCGTCCCAAGTCACATCTATTGAAGTGGAGTTGTCTTTCACCACAATGCTCTCGGCGTTGATTCTCTCAGGCATGTCGGTACCCACAAACTTGCTTACGGTGCGGGCGTAGCGTCCTATGCCGTTAGTGTTGTAGAGCACAGCCTTGTAGGAGTAGGTGGCGTCGGTGTCAACACTGTCGTTGTAGCTCACTGCAGAACCGGGGGCAAGACCCTCGCTGATGGTAGTCATAAGCTCACCGTCGCGGTAAATCTCTGCCTTTGTAACCTCGGCGAGTGTTGTGCCGCCAACATTCTTGGTAGGTATGTTGAAGCTTATGTTGGCCATGAGACCACCCTTATTGTCGGGAGTCACCTTGAAGTTGTTCACAGAGTCGGGAGCGGCCATGTCAGAGCCAGCACTCACGTGAACGCCGCGCAGAAGCAGGTTGAACATTTCAGGGTCGCTTATGGCGTGGAAGCCTATTCTCGCGTTCATGTCCTTTGTGGGCACGATAGTGGTGAAGTACTCCTTCTGCCCGGTTAGCTCTGTAGGCTTGAGCAGAGTGCCGGTGAAGAGCGTCGGGTCATCGCCCTCGCCGTATTTCACCTCAAGGCGTTCGGTATATTCCTCAATGGTGTTCGAAGCGGTGAACGAGACGGTGTATTCCTTACC
>CAVHDN010000015.1:0-15078 GCA_963634315.1 Flexilinea sp.
TGAATGCGCCGCGTCACCTTCTCCAGCTTCTCGTTGGCCGCCAGCTGCACTTCCTCAATCTGCGCCCTCAGACTGCGTATGTAGCGCGCTATGACGAGCGCCACCGTGCCTAGGGCTATGAGCAGCAGCGAGTAGAGCACCTTGGCCAGGAGCGTCTCGCCGAACTTCGGCTTGGCCACTATGTCGAGCGCGCACGCACGGCCGCACCACATGCCGTCGCCGTTGGTCGAGGCTATCTCCAGGCGGAAGCGCCCCGGCGGCAGGTTGGCGAGGTTGAGCGCACGCCCCGAGCACATCTTCCACACGCTGTCGAGTCCCACCACCCTATATTTGCAGGCAATGGGCACCGAGCGGTTGAAGTCGAGCGTGGAGAAGCCCACCACCACGCCGCGCTCGCTGCTGCCCAGCTCCAGCCGAGGGTGGAGGTTGAAGTCCTGCTGCCGCTCCTCGCCCTCCACCACCACTCTGTTGATGACCACCCTTGGTGCATATGAACTTTTGGTGAGGCGCTCGGGGACAAAGGCCAGGAGGCCCTGTGTGGTGCCCACGAGCATGCGCCCGCCCACGCTCACGGGCTGCACCTCGGAAAAGATGAAGCCTCCGCCGAAGTCGCGCGCCGAGAAGTTTACTATGGGCTGGTGCTTGCGGTAGCGTGCTATGGCCATCTCGCTCACCACCCAGAGATTGTCGCGGTGGTCGAAAGCCGCCGTGAGACAAGCCTCGGAGGTGAGTCCCTCGGGTGTGGCAATCTGCTTGAAGTGCACCTCGGAGCTTAGCAGCTGTCGGCTGGTGACGAGGTTGAGCCCGCCGCCGAAGGTCACTATGTAGATGTCGCCCTGGCGGCTCCGCACCATCTGCATGACGTCGCCGCCCACGATGGAGTGGGCCTGCGCCTTCTGTCGGTTGAGGAAGAAGCGGGGCTGCGCCTCACGCGTGGAGAAGCTTATGAGGCCTTGCGTGGTGCCCACGAGCATGACGCCTCCATCGAGCGCGAGCAGGCACCTGACCTTGTCGCCCTCCTGCGGATAGAGGGTGAGTCCGTTCGCTCTGTTGAGAAATTCCGCCTCGCCACGGCCGTTGAACACGAGCTTGTTGAGTCCGCCGCCGTAGGTGCCCACCCACAGTCCTCCCCGCTCGTCTTCGGCCAGGGCATAGACCGCCCTGCAGTTGAGAGCGTGCTTGCCGCCGCTGGTCGCGTAGTTGGCCATGCTGAACCCCTCGCCCGAGGGCGTGAGCCGAAAGAGTCCGTCCTTCTTCGTGCCCAGCCAGATGCAGCCCTTGGAGTCTTCAAGCACACAATAGACATCTCTGCCAAACGCCACCTTCGAGGTGGAGAGCTTCCCGCGAGGCGAGAGCCACAGCGTGCGCGAGCCGCTCACCACTCTCACGCAGCCGTTCTTGTCGGCCACCCACGTGCGCCCCTGCGCGTCGTGATAGAGAGCCCTAATGAACTCCTCCTTGAGCCGCGCGTCGGTCTTCTGCGGTCCCGCGAGCTTTTTCACCGGACTGAGCACGGTGACGCCCGGATAGTTGGCCATCCAGATGTTGCCCTGTCGGTCCACGCATATGCCCCTGATGAACTGGTGGTCCCATCCCGCCAGGGGGCTGAACTTCACGGGCGACTCATAGACATAGACCCCGTGGTTGGTGCTCACCAGCACACTGCGGTCGCCATAGGGGCGCAGGCCGTATATCATGGTCACCCCCGGCGCCTTCAAGGCCTGTCCGCGGGCGTTGGTGTAGAGGTTGCGGAAGTACATGTTGCCGCGGGTGTCGGCGTAGAAGGCGAAGTCGCGGGTGCAGGCCTTGTGTATGGCATATCGCTCCGAACGCAGGTCGGCCCTTGTGGTGCGCAGGAGCCGCGAGGGGGCGTCGTCGGCCACCTCATAGGCCGTGCCGTCGGTGGCTATGAGCAGACTCTTGCGCCCCTGCTCGGGGCAAATCTGCGTTATGGGGCGCAGTCGCTTGCCTGGGCAGGCCTCCTCAAACTGCATGGTGCTCCGCCGGAAGAGATAAGCCTTGCCGTCGGCCAGGCACCAGATGTCGCCCGCGGAGTTTTCCACTATGCTGCCTATTCTGTTGGTGGGCATGGCAAATGGCTTGTCGGTGGGCCGCGACTTGAAGGTGGTGAAGCCGTCGCCGTCGTAGCGCGTGAGCCCGTCCCACGTGCCCATCCATACATATCCCAGGCGGTCTTGAATGATGCAACTCACGGTGTTCTCGCAGAGACCGTTGCTTTGGTCGAAGCTCTTCTCGTAGAAAGTTCTCGCCTCTTGCTCCGCGCCGACTGCCGTAAGGGCGGCCATGGAGAGGCTCAATAGCAAGAGGCGAAGGTTGGTAGTTTTCATGTTGGGTTGTTAGGGTTGTTTGTTGTTAGCGGTGCAAATTTATCGTTTTTTGTGGAAAAAACAAAACAGCACGCCCGGCAAAGTGCTCTGTGAGGGGGCAAATGAAGAATATTACATCATTTTTGTTTTATTATCTACCGAGCCACAAGCACCTTTTCACTACTTTTGTGGCGTTAAAAAAGATGGGCAATAAAATCCCACCGCAAGAATAACCAAAACTAAAGAGAGAGAAAAAAAATTATTATGATGAGACGATTATTACTGACGCTCTGCGCCCTTTTGACACTAGTGCCGATGATGGGGGGCAACGACTTGGAGCTGTGGTACAATGCTCCCGCCGACAACTGGAACGACGCTCTGCCTCTGGGCAACGGACGCATAGCCGCCATGGTATATGGCGACCCGAGCCACGAGGTGCTGCAGCTCAACGAGGAGACCATAAGCAAAGGTTCGCCCTACGACAACTATAACACACGCATGAGGCAGAGTCTGGGCAAGATTCGCCAGCTCATCTTCGCGGGCAAGTGCAAGGACGCTGAGGAGCTGGCCAAGACCGACATGATTTCCACGAGGGAGTGGGGGCGCGGCGCGGCCTATCAGCCTGCGGGCTGGCTCCACCTCGACTTCGAGGAGGGGCGCAAGTGCACCAACCTGCGCCGGAGCCTCGACTTGGCCAACGCGCTCTCCACGGTGACCTACTATGTGGGGAAGGTGACCTACCGCGAGGAGGCGTTCACCTCGCTCGCCGACCAGTTGCTCGTGGTGAGATACTCGGCAAGCAAACGAGGCCGCCTGTCGTTCAAGGTGTCGCTTTCCTATCCCTCTGAAGTGCCCACCGAGCAGGAGCTGTCGGGCTCGAACACCATCACGCTGAAAGGCACAAGCCAGGACGCTTCGGCACGGGTGCCGGGCAGAGTGAACTTCGTGGTGCAGGCCAAGGTGGTGAACCAGGGAGGACGCCTGCAGGCCAAGGACGGAGGCGTGCAGGTGACGGGAGCCGACGAGGTGGTGGTGTATGTGGCCATGGCCACCAACTTCAACAACTACCGCGACATTTCGGCCGACCCCAACCAACGCATAGCCGACTACATGAAGAACATCAGGCCCTACGACGAGGCGAAGCAGAGGCACACCGCGATGTATCATGAACAGTTCAACAGGGTTAACCTCAATCTGGGCGAGAGCAAACGGGCCGACATGCCCACCGACGAGCGACTCCGCCAGTTCGGCAAGAGCGACGACCTGCAGCTGGTTGAGCAGTACTTCCAGTTCGGACGCTACTTGCTCATCTCTTCCTCGCAGCCCGGCACTCAGCCCACCAATCTGCAGGGCATATGGAACGAAAAACTCAACCCCGCTTGGCTCTGCCGATACACCATCAACATAAACACGGAGATGAACTACTGGCCGTGCGACATAGTGAACCTGCCGGAAACGGAGGAGCCGCTGGTGAGAATGGTGGGCGAACTGGCGGAGAAGGGACGGCAGACGGCCCGCGACATGTATGGTTGCCGGGGATGGGTGGTGCACCACAACACCGACCTCTGGCGCATGACGGGAGCGGTCGATTATCCCTACAGCGGAGGCTGGCCCATGTCGAACGCTTGGTTCTGTCAGGCGCTGTGGAGCCACTACCTCTACAACGGCGACGCGGCCTACCTCAAGAAGATTTACCCCTACATGAAGAGTGCGGCGGAGTTTTTCGTGGACTTCCTCACCACCGACCCGCGCAACGGCTACAAGGTGGTGTGCCCGTCGATATCGCCCGAAAACAAGCCCAAGGACAAGAACGCCAACTTCAACGCGGGCATAGCCATGGACAACCAGCTGGTGACCTATCTCTTCACCACTACCGTGAAGGCGGCCGAGCTGCTCGGACGCGACAACGACTTCGCCGACACGCTGCTCACGCTGCGCTCGCAGCTCATGCCTCTGCGCATAGGACAGTACGGACAGCTGCAGGAGTGGGCCGACGACTGGGACAACCCGCGCGACCATCACCGCCACATATCGCACCTCTGGGGCTTCTATCCCGGCACTCTCATCTCGCCCTACCGCACGCCCGCGGCTTTCGAGGCGGTGAAGACGTCGCTCACGCAGCGCGGCGACCCGTCAACGGGATGGAGCATGGGCTGGAAGGTGTGCCAGTGGGCGCGCACGCTCGACGGCGACCATGCCTACAAGCTCATAAAGAACCAGCTCACCTATGTGCCCGACACCATAGTGAAAGGGCAGGGGGGAGGCACTTATCCTAACTTCTTCGATGCTCACCCGCCATTCCAAATCGACGGCAACTTCGGCTGCACGGCGGGCATAGCGGAGATGATGGTGCAGAGCCACGACGGCTTCGTGAACCTCCTGCCGGCCATTCCCGATGAATGGAAGGATGGCGAGGTGAAGGGCTTGCGCTGCATAGGCGGCTTCGTGGTGGAGGATATGGTGTGGAAAGACCACCATCTGGTGAAAGCCACGATTCGCTCCACGCTGGGCGGAAACCTCCGACTGCACGCCGCAGCGCCCATCAAGTGCTCCACACGCCAGTTGCGCAGGGCGCAGGGCACCAACCCCAATCCTCTCTTCTTCGTCTATTCGATGAAGACGACCTACAAGCGCGACCGTGCTAAAGAGTATGAGGAGCAGCCTTACTATGATGTGGCGCAAAGACCCAACCTCGCTCTCTACGACGTTGAGACCCAACCTGGCGAGGTGCTCGAGATAAAGGCCGATTGGTAGTAGGAGCATTTCGCCGAAATGCGACCTCGGCGAGTAGGAGCGCTTCTCCGAAATGCGACCTCGGCGAGTAGTAGGAGCATTTCGCCGAAATGCGACCAAGACCAAATGCGACGATATTCGCTGGGGAACATTTGACACAAATGTTCCTACTTGCAACCCAACCATTCAATAAAGATACAAACAAAATCAACAACCTAAGCTATAACAGAATTATGAAAAGAAAACTACTATTAGGCCTGATGGGACTCGCCTGCTCCTGCGCCATTACGGCGCAGACCCCGTCGTTCCCCGGCGCTGATGGTTACGGCCGCTATACCAAAGGCGGCAGAGGCGGCTCGGTGTATTACGTCACAACCCTTGACGACGGCGAACAGGAGGGCACCTTGCGCTACGGAGTGACCAAGCTGTCAAACGTCACCATCCTGTTCAAGGTGTCGGGAACCATCCATCTCACCAGTGAGCTGCGCTTCTCGGGCAACAACATGACCGTGGCGGGGCAGAGCGCACCGGGCGACGGCATCTGTCTGGCCGACTATCCCGTGGAGGTGAGCGGCAACAACGTCATCGTGCGCTACATGCGCTTCCGCATGGGCGACCAGAAGCTCACCGCTGACGAGGCTGACGGAGCCGACGCTTTCGGCGGACGCTTCACCACCAATGTCATCATTGACCACTGCTCCATATCGTGGTGCACCGACGAGTGCGCCTCGTTCTACGCCAACACCAACTTCACCATGCAGTGGTGCATCGTGTCGGAGAGTCTCCGCATGAGCCTGCACAGCAAGGGAGCACATGGCTACGGGGCCATCTGGGGAGGCATAGGAGCGTCCTACTATCACAACATGCTCATTCACCACGACAGCCGTACGCCGCGCTTCGGCACAGGCACCTTGGGCGAGCCCAACGACCACATAGTGGACATGCGCAACAATGTCATATACAACTGGAGCGGCAACGGCTGCTATGGCGCTGAGGGCATGAACGTGAACATCATAAACAACTACTACAAGCCCGGAGCGGCCACTACCACTTCGTCGAAGGACAAGTTCATTGCCATCGACGACGCTACCAGCGCCGACAAGACCACGAGCATCTGGGGCAAGTACTACATCACGGGCAACTACAACTCGAGATATACCTCGGTGAACGCCAACAACTGGAACGGAGTGCGCATAAACACTTCCGACCTCATCGACGGCAAGAAGACGCGCGCCGACCTCGACAACGGCAAGGAGGTGGGCGAGACTCCGCTGCTTCATCAGCACACCGCAGCCCAAGCTTATGACCTCGTGCTGCAATATGCGGGATGCAGCAAGAGCCGCGACGCTATCGACGAGCGACTCGCCACAGAGTGCAAGAACGGCACTTACACCTTCAAGGGAACATCGGCCAACAAGGGCGGACTCATTGACAAGCTCGAAGACTTGAAGCCTGCCGACGCTGCCGACGACTGGTCGCCGTGGCCTACGCTAGGCAGCACCGAAGCGCCCACCGACACCGACGGCGACGGAATGCCCGATGATTGGGAGACGGCCAACGGCCTTGACCCGAACAACGCCAAAGACGGCAACAGCCGCAACAGCGAGGGCTACACCATGCTGGAGGTCTATCTCAACAGTCTTGTGGCCGACATAACCACTGCGCAGTATGCTGGGGCCGAAGAGGTGGGAGTGCCGGGTGAGCCTTATGAGCCGAGCACGAAGGTGTCGAACGCTTCCATCACGTGGAAGATGAACACCGGCACTCTGGAGGAGACTCCAACGGTGGAGAGCACCTACGTGAAGAGCGGCACCATCTCGCTGGGCAGCAAAATGGCGAAGGAGGGCACCAGCACCAACTTCAAGAGAACCTACACCACGTTTAAGGTCACGGGCGAGGAGACGAAGCAGGTGGATGAAGACTGCTATCTGTCTTACGACATCGACATACCTGAGGGCATGACGTTCACTCCCCTGTATGTCTCGCTCTACTCCTTGCGCTACGGCACGAGCGGAGGCTATTTCAATGCGGTGTGGGTGGACAGCGACGGCAATTCCACTCAGCTGCGCCAAGGCATTCACGCAGGCAACCCTAAGGACACGCAGGAGTATGTGGAGGAGATTGACCTGCAGGACGAGAAGATAAGCCCCTCCACCCGCCAGTGCAAGTTGAGGTTCTATATCTACACGCTCAGCCCGTTGAAGTCAATTGGCTTTGCCAATGTTCAGATAAAGGGTTACGGAACAACAAACACGGGCGTGGTGCCTGTCACGATAGAGTGTCCCACTGAGGCCACAAGCGTCTATAGCCTGTCGGGCGAGAAGCTCGACAAGCCGCGGAAGGGCATCAACATCATAAACAAGAAGAAGATAATCATCAAGTAATATAACCAAAAACCTAAAAACAACAACATGAGAAAATTATTTCTGTTTCTAAGCCTCCTCGTCTGCACCTTCATATGGGCCGACGAGAAGGAGGTGACCCCCGCCACTCTGAGCGAAGCCCTGGAGGCTGCAGCCGACGGCGACGTGTTGCTGCTCACGAGCGGCAAGTATAGCACCAAGATAGCCTTTCCCGTGGGGAAGACCGTCACACTGAAAGCTGCCGCTGCGGCCGAGGTGGAGCTGACGGGCGGAGTGACGAGCTCCGACGAGAGTCTGACGGGAGGAGGTCTCATCATCGATGGGGTGTCCATCGACCCGTCCAACAACTACTTCGTTGACTTGAAGTATGGCGACATCAAGGAACTCACCGTGAAGAACAGTGAGATAAAGAATGTATATCGCTGCTTCCTGCGCACCAACAACTCGGGCAACACCATCGACGCAATCAACTTTGACAACTGTCTCATTCACGACTGCGGCTTGAACGGATGGAACTTCCTCTATCCCTCTCACACGGTGAAGAGCGTGAAGGTGGAGAACACCACTCTCTACAACTACACCAATGGTGAGGGCTTCTTCACTCCGAAGACGGCCTACTCCGGCGACTTCTCGTTCACCTTCAACCACAACACGGTGTATAACTGGTCGAAAGCTTCCAAGTATGCCATTTGCAATGTCGATGCCAAGAACACGGGCGACGCCACATACACCTTCACCAACAACATCTTCTATAAAGGTGGTACCGACGGCGACCGTCCCTGGGTGCTGAAGGCCACGGGAGGCAAGCTCACTGCGAGCAAGAACCTCATTATAGAATATGGGGGATACTCCCACAAATCGGCCGTGGAGCAAACCATCGACGACGTCACCCTGGAGCAGCTCGGCATGACTGCACTCAACTTCCCCGACCCTGACAACGGCAGCTTCTACATCACTTCTGTCAATCCCCTGGCCACTGCGGCTTCCGACGGCGGTGTGATAGGCGACACGAGATGGCTCAAGACCATCACCGACATTGTGCATCTCGATGTGGCCAACTCTCCTGCAGAGGCTGGCTCGGTGAGTCCGTCGGCCGCTGACTATGAGCGTGGCGAGACCGTCACCCTCACAGCCACTGCCAACTACGGCTACCGCTTCAAGGAGTGGCAGGATGCTGAGGGCAAGACCCTCTCAACCGAAAATCCCTATGCCTACAAGGTCGATGCAAGCACAACGGTGACGGCTGTCTATGAGACCCTCACCACCTATACCTTCTATGTGGAGAAAGACGGCGACGGCGCAAAGTGGGGCGAGGTGAGCCTCTCGCCGGAGCCTGTTGACGGCAAGTATGTCGATGGCACCATCGTCACTGTGTCCATCGTGCCCAACAAGGTCACTTCGTTCCTCTATTGGGAAGACCAGACAAGCGACAGCAAGCGCAACATCACCGTTGATGCCGACAAGACCATTAAGGCCACGTTCGACGTCATCCCCTTCATCACCGGCTGGAACTTCAACGTGGCCGAGCCGCGCAACGACCGTCCCGGCGACTTCTATGCCGAGACCGACAACACGGGAGTCATCAGCCTCTACAACGGCGACGGCTCGCAGAGCGGATGGGGCGCCAGTGTGCGCAACTTCGACGGCGGCAACTACTCCTGCATACGCCGCTACACCGGCTATGCCGACATGAGCAACCCCCGCAGCTTCGTGGCCAAGTTCAGCGTTGGCGCCTACAAGAACATCACCGTACACTTCCTTGCAGCTGCCGACAACGACTGCGTGCACAAGACTCAGAAGCTGCAATACTCTCTCGACGGAAAGACCTACATAGACCTCGCCTCGTTCGACATAACAGAGAAGAGCAAGTGGATGGAGCAGAATGTGGCACTTCCTGCCGACATCCCCGCCAACACCTCCGTATATGTGCGCTGGATAGGCGACACGGCAAGCGAGCTCATAGGCACTCCCGCCGACAATGCCACTGAGGGCTTCTATCTGGCAGAGGTAATCATATATGGCGAAGAAGACAGCACCACCGACACTCAGGCTCCCAAGCTCCTGTCGTCATCGCCCGCACAAGGCTCCAACGTGGCTTCGGCCTCAGGCAACATCGTGCTCACCTACGACAAGAAGATTAAGCAGGGCACAGGCAATGCCACTCTCAACGGCAAGGAGCTGACAGGTGTCTATGGCACAAGGACCGTCTCCTTCGCCTACGCTGGAATGAATTACGGTGAGGAGTGTGTGTTCACGATGCCTGCCGGAGCTGTCGTCGATAAGGTGGGCAACGTTTCCGACGAAGTGACCATCAAGTTCAACATCATGGACCGTCCGCGTCCTTCTGCCAAGACGTTTGACGCTGTCGTGGCAGCCGACGGCACGGGCGACTACACCACTGTGCAGGCGGCCATCGACGCTGCTCCGCAGAACTTGGGCTATCCATACCTCATCTTCGTGAAGAACGGCACCTACGACGAGCTTGTCACCGTGTCTTCTTCGCAGACCAACATCCACCTCATAGGGCAGGACAAGGAGAAGACCATCATCACACACTACATCATGTGCGACACGCCCGACAAACCAGGCTCCAACAGCAACCCCAACGACCCCAACTACGGACGTCACGCTGTGGTGGAGATTGGCGGAGAGGACTTCTACACCGAGAACATCAGCTATGAGAACAGCTACGGCGTATCTACACAGAACGGCCCAATGGCCCTGGCCATGCGCACCAACGGCGACCGCTTCGCCTTCTACAACTGCAAGTTCCGCTCCTTCCAGGACACCTGGGAGACTTCCACTCATCTTGAGGACGACCGTACTTATGTGAAAGACTGTCACATTGAGGGTGCTGTCGATTACTTCTACGGCGGCGGCAACGCCTTCCTCGAGGGCTGTACAATGTACAACGTGCGCAAAGGTTCTGTCATCGTGGCTCCCTGCCATCGCAACGCTACCTATGGCTATGTGTTCAGCAACTGCATAATTGACGGCAATGAGCTTGCCCACAGCGGCAACACCAACCTCGGACGTCCCTGGCACAACAACCCCAAGACTGTCTATATCAACACTACTGCCAAGGTGAACATCTCGCCCACAGGCTGGAACAACATGGGTGCTATTCCCGCACTGTTTGCAGAGTACAACACAATGGATGCTGACGGCAATCCTGTTGACCTCTCCAACCGCCGCACAGAATATACCTACACCGACGGTACTGACTCTCTGGGCAACCCCATCAAGGTGACTGGCTCGTGCAAGGCCGTGCTCACTGCCGATGAGGTGTCGAAGTACACCTACGAGAACGTCATGTCGGGCGACGACCACTGGAACCCACGGCAGCTCATGGAGCCAGTTGATGCGCCCACCAACATCAACTGGTATAAGGACGCCAACTACATGGACTGGACTCCTTCGCAGTATGCCATCTGCTACATCGTCTATGATGCCGACGACAACGTGCTGGGCTTCACCAAGACCCCCTCGCTGAAGGTTGAGAGCGGCAAGGCGCCTGCCTACATCAAGGCCGTGAACGAGAACGGCAGCTTGAGCCAGCGCTACAGCGTGACCCTATCCACAGGCATCAGTCAGCTGTCGACCAATGCGGAGGCTGTGCGTAGCGACATGTTCACTGCCGAGGGCTGCAGGACCACCCGCGACCACAAGGGACTGACCATCGTCAAGACTTACTACAATGATGGTTCTGTAAAGGCTCAAAAGGTAGTCGTTCAGTAGTCATTGGGGCGAGAAGCTCTAACTTAGTCTTTTCGCGATAAGGCAAACATGGTAGGAGCGTTTCTCCGAACTGCGACCTGAACACCGACGGCACGTCAGCTATGGTCGCACTTCGGCGGAGCGCTCCTACTTCTTCTTTCCCATCACATAGATTATAGTTCATTCAAGCCAGCGCAATCTCGGAACTTGGACACATTATTATATATAGTGTTGATTGTGTCAAAAGACGACAAACGGTTGTTTCTATGGCGATAAATGTAAAGAATATGTGGCAGTATTTCAGGTCTGTCTTTACACCCTTTTAGAAAAGCGCCTCTTTTCTATGAGAAAAGCGCCTGATTTCTGGTAGAAAAGCGCCTCATTTCTACCAGAAATCAGGCGCTTTTCTTTTTGGCCCTATTTTAGGACGTTTTGGACATTAGCCGCATCTTATGCCTTTTCCCAATATTTCCGCAATAAAACTTGCGGAACTTGAATAAAGAAAATGTAAAGAACATGTGGTAGATTATAGTTTACTATAACGACACATTGAGGCGTTTTTCTGTTAATGCTGTTAAATTTAACGGAAACAATTAACTATTTAGGCCCAGCCTTTCATATTTTGCACTAAATTTGCGGCCATGAAGAAATCAACAATTTGGGCTGTAGCCACGGTGATGGGACTGTCGTTTCTCGCGCTGCTCTTCCTCCAGCTGTCATACATAGAAGAGATGGCAAAGATGAAGAAGGAACAGTTTGACGAGTCGGTCAACCGAAGTCTCTATCAGGCCTCCCGCAACCTTGAGCTCAATGAGACGCTTCGCTATCTGGAGAAGGACGTGAACGAGACCGAGCGGCGGGCGTTTCGCCAAGACTCGGTCATGAGCCGTTCGGGCAAGCTCAACGATGTGGTGCAGCACAGCCACCAATACTCTGTGGCTGGCAAGGACGGCACGGTCTATTCGTCGTTCCAGCTGAAGACCATAACCACCAAGCCGTCAACCATACCCAAGGCCATGATACTGCGCTCCGACAAGAACTCCATAAACGAGGCGTCAAAGTCGCTGCAGGAGATAGTGCGCAACCGCTATGTATATCAAAAGGCTCTGCTCGATGAGGTGGTCTATAACATACTCTACACGGCGAGCGACCGTCCGCTGAAAGAGCGCATCAACTTCAAGCAGCTCGACCAGGACCTGCGCGCCGAACTGCTCAACAACGGCGTTAGCATACACTACCACTTCACCGTAAGCACTGCCGACGGGCGCGAGGTGTACCGCTGCCCGGAATACTCCGACGAGGGGCAGGCCTACACCTACTCGCAGGTGCTCTTCCGCAACGACCCTTCATCGAAGATGGGTGTGGTGAAGATACACTTTCCCGACATCAACAACTACATCTTCTCCAGCATAAGGTTCATGATACCGTCGGTGGTGTTCACCATAGTGCTCCTCGTCACGTTCATCTTCACCATCGTGGTGATATTCCGCCAAAAGCGATATACGGAGATAAAGAATGACTTTGTGAACAACATGACCCACGAGCTGAAGACGCCGATAGCCAGCATATCGCTAGCGGCACAGATGCTCAGCGACGAGAGCGTGACCAAAAGCCCTGCCATGATGAAGCACTTGGGCGGGGTGATTAACGACGAATCGAAACGCTTGCGCTTCCTTGTGGAGAAGGTGCTGCAGATGTCGATGTTCGACAGGAAGAAGGCGGTGTTCAAGAAGAAGGAGACCGACGCCAACGAACTGGTGGAGACCATAGCCAACTCGTTCACGCTGCGCGTGGAGCACACTGGTGGCAAGATTTACACAGAGATAGAGGCCGTTGACTCCACCATATACGTTGACGAGATGCACTTCCAAAACGCCATCTTCAACCTCATGGACAATGCGGTGAAATACAAGAACCCCGACAAGCCGCTCGACATATACATCAGGACCTGGAACGAGGGGGGCAAGCTGATGATTTCCATACGCGACACGGGCATGGGTATAAAGAAGGAGAACCTGAAGAAGATATTCGAGAAGTTCTACCGTGTGCACACCGGCAACCTGCACGATGCCAAAGGCTTCGGCCTCGGGTTGGCCTACGTGAAGAAGGTTGTGGACTTGCACAAGGGCGAGATAAAGGTGGAGAGCACCTACGGCCGGGGCACCACCTTCACCATAGCTCTCGACGCTGTGGAGAGCTGATGCAGCGAAAAACAAACATATCAATAATAATATAGTATTAACCCGATAAAAACAAGAACATTATGGAAGAGAACCTTAAGATTCTTCTTTGTGAAGACGACGAAAACTTAGGAATGCTCCTGCGCGAGTATCTTGCCGCAAAAGGCTACGACGCTGAGCTGTGCCCCGACGGTGAGATGGGCTACAGGGCTTTCCTGAAGAGCAAGTTTGACATATGCGTGCTTGATGTGATGATGCCCAAGAAAGACGGCTTCACGCTGGCGCAGGAGATACGTGCGGCCAACGCCGAGATACCCATCATCTTCCTCACGGCCAAGACGCTGAAAGAGGACATCCTAGAGGGCTTCAAGATAGGTGCCGACGACTACATAACAAAGCCCTTCTCAATGGAGGAGCTGGTGTTCCGTATAGAGGCCATACTGCGCAGGGTGCGTGGAAAGAGGTCGAAGGAGAGCACGTTCTACCACATTGGACGCTTCACCTTCGACACGCAGAAGCAGCTGCTCACCATAGGCGACAAGCAAACCAAACTCACCACCAAAGAAAACGAGCTGCTGGCCCTGCTCTGCAGCCACACCAACGAGATACTGCAGCGCGACTATGCCCTGAAGACCATCTGGATAGACGACAACTACTTCAACGCCCGCTCCATGGACGTTTACATCACCAAACTGCGCAAGCACCTGAAGGATGACGACCAGATAGAGATAATCAACATTCACGGAAAGGGCTACAAGCTCATTGCCCCGGAAGAGGAGTAGGGGACTGTCTATATGCTATATAGGTGAGAAGCGGTTCCGTGAAGTTCGCGGAAATCGTTTCTCACCTTTGTCGTAGTGCGTGTGTTATAAAAAGGCGAAACAGATTTTAAGAAAAGTCCACTAAAATGCGGAACACCTTGCCTGGGTTCTCATCCCACCATTTCATGGCATCCAAAGCCTCCTCCGGACGGATGACCTTGGTGATGAGCTCCTCCATGGGGCATGTGCCTCTTTCCAGATAGTGAATGACAGCACGGAAGTCCTGCGGCATGGCATTGCGAGAGCCCCTGATGTCCAATTCCTTTTGCACAAAATATTTTGTTTGGAACGTGACCTCACTCTTGGCATAACCAATGCAGACAACACGCCCGGTGAACGCTACCTCTTCAACTGCCATTTGGTAGGTGGGAGCACTTCCCACAGCCTCAATGACCACATCGGGACCATAACCGCTCGTTATCTCCTGCAACTTCTGGTGAACGTTTTCTGTCATGGTGTTCACCATATAAGCAGCTCCCATTTGTTTGGCTATCTTCAGCTTCCATTCGTCAATGTCGGCGGCAACGACAGTCGCTCCACGCAAGGCGGCACGCACAATAGCCCCCATGCCCACCATGCCACAGCCAATGACCACCACAACGTCGATGTCTGTCACTTGGGCTCTATCTACAGCATGAAACCCCACGGACATCGGTTCAACCAAAGCGCAGACTTTGGGCGTAAGCAGTCCTGCAGGAATTACCTTTTCCCATGGCAAGACTATATATTCCTTCATTGATCCATTGCGCTGTACGCCTAACGTCTCATTGTGCTTGCATGCGTTGACGCGGCCATTGCGGCACGAGGCGCATTTGCCACAGTTGGTGTAGGGGTTGCACGTCACGACCATGCCTGGCTTTAGCGCCTCAGGCACTCCAGGGCCAATGGCCTCAATCACTGCGCCCACTTCATGTCCGGGTATCACTGGGTTAAGGGC
>CAVHDN010000016.1:0-15066 GCA_963634315.1 Flexilinea sp.
CTCCATCTCCACAAACTGCAGGTCGAGCTTTTGATACTTCCTGTTGCCGTCGCAATGTTCGAAAAGGCCGAGCGGTTGGGTCAATGGCTTGCCGTCGCGCTCCGGGTCGTAGATGGTGCCTGATGGCGGATTGGGTATCCTCGCCGCCTCGTTGAGGTACTCGTCGCAATAGCGCAGACTGCCGAAGTCGGGCCACTCGCTTATTATCAGGTCCATGGCCACAGCATCGCAGGCCACACCGTCTTGTGAGGCAATGATGGAACACGCCCATTGACCGTTGAACGGGGCTTCCTGCCACTTGGGTGCCGGCTTGCCGTTGACGTCGCGCGAGCCGTAAGTGCCGTCAACGAGAAACAACAGGCACTTCATGCCCAAGTCCTTGTGTCCCATCCAGTCAACAAACGTTTTGTATTGGGGCTTCCCTCCACGCTTGTCCTGCGAGATGTTGTTGTGGGAGTTGTGTCTCCAAAAGAGATTGATGTCGGTAGCACCATACCAGTTCTTGGCGCACAGCGTCACGCCCGGACCTTTGTGCGTCTTGAGCAGGGCGCTGTTGATGAGGTAGTCGGCATCCACGATGCACTTGGCAATGCCCCTCGCCATCTTACCATTATCTACACTGTATTTTATCTGTTCCTCATAGTACTCACACCGCTCCCTACCGTCACCACCAATCTGGTCGATGAACCTCACTCCCGGAAACGCTCTGTGGCACTTGTCATATATGCTGTCGGTTATCACCCTGCTCGGCTCACACACAATGATGTCCTGCTCCCTCACGCCACCATCATTTATGAGCGTCTTCAGCAGAGCCAAGGTCACGAAGGGAGAGGAGTTGAGGTCGATGGTGTCGTGGTGGGTCGTGGCGTTGTTCATGTTGAGCTTGATGGCGATAGTCTCGCCTGCCTTGTAACCCCGTTTGCCGTGTCCGCGACGCTTGTTGAAGTTGGCGAACAAAGCCTTCCATGCCTTCTTGGCCGTATTCTCCCCGGCAATGGTCATCACAGCCTGCCTCACCATGCGGTCGGCTTTGTCCTGCGAGTTCCAACGGTCTTCCACCCATAGTCCTGTGTCGCCGTCCCATGAGGCCACGCCGGGGCAATGCACCCAAGCCACACGTCCGGGATGAATGCCCACGCCAGTGCCGACCGGTTTGTTTACTCCAGCCATCAGAGGCGGCCTCTGTTGGGCATTAAGCAATGCGCTGCACAACAGCAACGCCAATGCAAGAAACGTCTTTCTCATAGAGATATTTATCGTCTGTTAGTAGTTGTCAGCGCCTTATCACCGTGCCGTGCTCTCCGTCGATGGCTGTGGCGAGTGTTATCACCACACGCCCCACACCAGCATCCACGGCGGCGAGGGCATTCTCTATCTTCGGTATCATGCCTCCTCCCACGGTGCCGTCGGCCACGTAGCGGTCGAAGTCAGCGCGTGTTATGATAGGTATTACGCTGTTGTCGTCATCAGAATTGGCCAGTACGCCAGGCTTCTCGAAGCTGAAAATCAACGTGACATCATACAAAGCGGCCATGGCACGAGCCATCTCCGAGGCAATGGTGTCGGCGTTGGTGTTGAGCATGGAGCCTTTCCCGTCGTGTGTGAGTGGAGCCATGACCGGAGTCACGCCACTCTCCACAAGCCGCGACAACGCTTCACCATCGACACAATCCACATCGCCAACGAAGCCGAAATCAACGTCGTCCTTTATAGGGCGACGGTGTGAACGCGCCACGTCCATGTCGGCTCCCGTAAGTCCAAGCGCATTGACACCATGCGCCTGCAACCGTGCCACAAGGTTCTTGTTAACCAGTCCGCCATAGACCATAGTCACCACACCAAGCATGTCGGCATCGGTTATGCGCCGTCCGCCCACCATGTGGCTCTCTATGCCCATGAGCGAAGCCACCTGTGTGGCTCTGCGACCACCACCGTGCACAAGCATCTTGCGTCCCTTTATGGAGCAGAAGTCGTCGATGAGTTGGCTAAGGCGCGCCTCGTCCTCGACAACCGCGCCGCCTACCTTTACTATAGTGAGTTTTTCCATACCCTTTGTTCCTTTAATGCCGATAGTTAAAAGAGTGTTATAACAAGTCTTTTATAGCCTATACCTTCAACTACTCTTATTCCAAATAAGTGTAGCCATATAGCCCCGAGCGATAGTTGGACAAGAACTCCTTGCCCTCCTCGAGAGTTATCTTTCCCTCCTTGACGCTCTTCGACACCCATATCTCCAGTTGGCGCACCAACTTCTTTGGGTTATACTGCACATAGTCGAGCACTTCGGCCACAGTCTCACCGTCGAACACCTGGTCGATGTTGTACTTGCCGTCTTTCACGCTTATGTGTACGGCCGTGGTGTCGCCGAAGAGGTTGTGCATGTCGCCAAGTATCTCTTGGTAAGCACCCACGAGGAACACGCCAAGATAGTAAGGCTCGTTGCGCTTCAGCGTGTGCACAGGCAGAATGTGCGAGTTGTTGCGGTTGGTGACAAAGTTTGTTATCTTTCCGTCGCTGTCGCAGGTGATGTCCTGTATGGTGGCTTGACGCGTGGGTCGCTCGTCAAGCCTCTGCAAAGGCACTATTGGGAAGAGCTGGTCGATGGCCCACGAGTCGGGCAGCGACTGGAACAGTGAGAAGTTGCAGAAGTATTTGTCGGCAAGCAACTTGTCGAGGTTCATCAGCTCTTCGGGCGTGTGCTTCAAGTGCTTTGCCAGGATGTTTATCTCCCGGCACACACTCCAGTACATCTTTTCTATCTCTGCCCTGTTCTTAAGGTCGAGTATTCCGTGGCTGAACAGTTCAAGAGCCTCCTCGCGTATCTGTTCCGCATCGTGCCAGTCTTCAAGCATGGTGCGCGGGTTCAGGTTGTCCCATATGTCGTAGAGGTCCTTCACAAGCTGGTGACTGTCTTCGTCAGGCTCAAACTCCTCCGGCATCTCCGGCAGTGAGGCCGTCTCAAGCACGTCTATGACAAGTACAGAGTGGTGGGCAGCGAGCGAGCGTCCGCTCTCCGTTATTATGTTAGGGTGGGGCAGCTCGTTCTTGTCGGCCGCATCGACAAAGGTGTATATGCAGTCGTTGACATACTCCTGTATGGAGTAGTTCACCGAACTCTCGCTGCTGGGCGAACGTGTGCCGTCGTAGTCAACGCCAAGTCCTCCGCCGCAATCCACGAAGTCAACATCGTAGCCCATGCGGTGCAGCTGTATGTAGAACTGCGAAGCCTCGCGCAGGGCGGCTTGTATGCGGCGTATCTTCGTTATCTGACTACCTATGTGGAAGTGTATCAGACGCAGACAGTCGCGCATGCCTTTCTTGTCGAGCAATTCCAAGGCGTCGAGCAACTCACCGCTTGTGAGGCCGAACTTACTGGCGTCGCCGCCGCTCTCCTCCCACTTGCCGCTGCCCGATGAGGCGAGCTTTATTCTTATGCCGAGGTTGGGCTTCACGTTGAGCTTCTTTGCCTCGCGAGCTATAATCTCAAGTTCGTTGGGCTTCTCTATCACTATGAAGATGCGCTTGCCCATCTTTTGCGCCAAGAGAGCCATCTCTATGTAGCTCTGGTCCTTGTAGCCGTTGCAGATGATGAGTGAGTCGCTCTGGCACTGCACGGCAATGACAGCATGCAACTCAGGCTTTGAGCCAGCCTCAAGACCAAGGTTGAACTTGCGTCCGTGGCCTATGACCTCCTCAACCACAGGTTGCATCTGGTTGACCTTTATGGGATATATTATGAAGTTCTCCCCCTTGTAGCCATACTCCTCGGCCGCTTTCCTGAAGCAACAGCTTGTCTTCTCAATGCGGCTGTCGAGTATGTCGGGAAACCGGAGCAGTACCGGAGCCGTAACATCCCGCAAGGACAGTTCGTCCATCACGTCGCGCAAGTCAACCTGTGTGTTGTCCTTGCAGGGAGTGACATACACGTCTCCTTTGTCGTTGACGCCAAAATAAGATGTGCCCCAGCCATTGATGTTATAAAGGTCCTTGGAGTCTTCGGTTGTCCATTTCTTCATTTGCTTGTCGTTTGTCTTTGTTTTATAGTGGTAATATTTGTGTCTCATTGTCAGATGCCGAGCATCTTGCGCAGCCCGGCCACTGTGGTCTTTATCTTCTCGTAGTTGTCCATTAGGCTCACGTCAAACGTGTATTGGGCCTTTGAGTAGAACTTCTCACGCTCCGCCACCTGCGCCTCAATGAAACGCTCCAGTTCCTCGGGTGTCTTGCCCTTGAGCAGTGGGCGTTCGGTTTTGCCCATGAGCAAGTGCTTGTGCAGCACAGGCGTGCTTGCCTTGAGGTAAACCACCTGTCCGCAGGTGTTCATGTAGTCCATGTTGTCGAAGAAGCATGGCGTGCCGCCGCCACAGCTGAGCACTATGTCCTCAAACTCCGCCACCTCGTGCAGCATGTTGTGCTCCACCTTGCGAAACCCCTCCTCGCCTCTCTCGGCAAACAGTTGCGGCACGGTCTTGCGCATGCGGCTCTCTATATACCAATCGAGGTCGTAGAAGTCCAGTTGCAAGTTCTTGGCTAAGGACTTGCCAACCGTGGTCTTTCCAGCTCCCATGTAGCCTACGAGTATTATGCGGTTCATCTGTGTGTGCGAGTAGTTGTCATTTCTTCTTGACCGGTGCTGCGTTCACCACAGCCATGCACTCGTCGTAAGTAAGCTCGGCCACCTTCTCGTGCAGAGCTTTCGGCAGACGGTAGTTCTTGCCGTCGTAGGCCAAGTAAGGACCATAGCGTCCGTTAAGCACCTCAAGCTTCGCGTCTTCGTTAAACTTCTTTATGTGGCGCTGCTTTTCCTGGCCCCTCTTCTTCTCTATAAGTTCTATGGCTTCGTCGAGCGTGATGGTGAGCGGGTCTTTGTCCTTGGGTATCGACACATACTTCTTATTATGCATGACGTAGGGACCGAACCGTCCTGCGCCTATCACCACCTTAGAGTCTTCATACTCGCCTATTTCCCTTGGCAACTTGAACAACTCCAGTGCCTCGTTGAGGGTTATGGTCTCCATACTCTTGTCGGCGGGCATCTGAGCGAAGCGTGGCTTCTCCTTATCGTCGGCCGCGCCAATCTGTACAACGGGGCCAAAACGGCCTATCTTGACAAACACCGGCTTGCCGCTCTTCGGGTCGTTGCCGAGTTGCCTCTCTCCCACCTTATGCTCCGTCCGCTCGTTCATGGTCTTTTCCACCGTAGGCTCAAAGTCCTTGTAGAAATCCTTCATCATGTCGGTCCATTCCTCGTTGCCTTCGGCTATCTCGTCAAACTTCTGCTCCACCTTAGCCGTGAAGTTGTAGTCCATTATGCCTGGGAAGTATTTCATGAGGAAGTCGTTGACCACCGTGCCCACGTCGGTTGGCATGAGCTTGCCCTTTTCGTTGCCCACCATCTCGCGGCGTGTCGATTGTTTTATGAGCTTGCCCTTCAGCGTGTCAACGGTGTAGGTGCGCTCCTCGCCCTTCTTGTCGCCCTTGTGCACATATTCGCGCTGCTGTATGGTGCTTATTGTCGGGGCGTAGGTGGAAGGGCGGCCTATGCCCAGCTCCTCCAACTTGTGTACAAGTCCGGCCTCGGTGTATCTCGTTGGTCCCTGACTGAAACGCTCCGTGGCCGCAATCTCCCTGCGCACAAGCATTTGCCCCACAGTCAATGGCGGAATGTCGAGTGTGTCTTCTTCCTCCTGATGGTCGTCATCGGCCGATTCGCGATAGACCTTGAGGAAACCGTCGAACGTGACTACCTCGCCTGTGGCCACAAACTGTTCGTCAAAGGCGGTGCCTTTCTCGGAGCTCTCTTGGTTTGGCTTGATAGATATGGTCACTGTGGTCTTTTCTATCTCCGCATCAGCCATCTGGCAGGCCGCCGTGCGTTTCCATATAAGGTCATAGAGCCGCTTTTCCTGTGGCGTGCCTTCTATTGTCGTGTTGCTCATGTACGTAGGACGTATGGCCTCGTGGGCCTCCTGCGCTCCCTTGGAGTGGGTGTGGTATTGTCGCACCTTGCTGTATTCTTCGCCCCAGAGCTTCTTCACCTCATCCTTGGTGGCGTTTATGCACAACTGCGACAGGTTGACCGAGTCGGTACGCATGTATGTTATGTGTCCGTTCTCATACAGATGCTGCGCCACAAGCATGGTTCTCGACACGGGGAAGCCTAGTTTGCGAGCAGCCTCTTGCTGCAGTGTTGATGTGGTGAATGGCGGTGCTGGTGTACGCTTGAGTGGTTTGCGGCTCACTGCTTCGACCGTAAACTCCGCGTCCTTGCACTTCTCAAGAAAGGCGGTTACCTCCTCATGTGTCTTGAAGCGGTGGTTCAGTTCCGCCTTCACTTCCGATGCCGACCCGTCGGGGTTTGTCGTGGCCAGTATGGCGTTCACTCTGTAGTAAGCCTCGCTGTTGAAAGCCTGTATCTCGCGCTCGCGCTCCACTATAAGACGCACGGCCACGCTCTGCACACGGCCTGCCGACAGAGCTGGCTTCACCTTGCGCCACAACACGGGCGACAGCTTGAAGCCTACGAGACGGTCGAGCACGCGGCGTGCCTGCTGCGCGTTCACGAGGTTCATGTCCAGATGACGTGGGTTTTGTATTGCCGCCTGAATGGCGGGTTTGGTTATTTCGTGAAAAACAATCCTGCTTGTATTCTTCTCGTCAAGCCCCAGCACCTCGCACAGGTGCCATGAGATGGCCTCTCCCTCACGGTCCTCATCGGAAGCCAGCCATATCTTGGTGGCATGCTTGGCACACTGTCGCAGTTCCTTCACAACCTTCTCCTTGTCCGTGGGAATTTCGTAGTCGGGCTGGAGGGTTTTAGTGTCTATGCTAAGCTCCTTTTTCTTCAAGTCGCGAATGTGTCCGTAGCTGGACATCACCTCGTAGTCGCTACCGAGAAACTTCTTTATCGTCTTGGCCTTTGCTGGAGACTCGACAATGACTAAATTCTTCATATTGATTAATAAAAACAATTATTCGGGCTGCAAAAGTAAGCAAAAACTTCGCTCCCACATTATATTATGTTGTTTTTTTGCTTTTTTAATAGGATGAGCGTCACACTGTGCTTTATACGTAAAGAGCATGTTTAGACGAGCTAAAGAGCATCTTTAGGAAGGCTAAAGAGCATGTTTAGATGAGCTAAAGGGCATCTTTAGGAAATGCGAGTGGCATCTGAAGGGTCCGCCTAAACAAACATTCCGTCTTGACTTCAATGCGAAGTGCAAGACGGAATGTATATCAAACAGAGTCGCTAGCAAACTTCTTTCAGAGCAGTTCCTCTATGGCCTTGTCGATGTTTTCTATCTGTTCCGAGCGGCTCACGAGGTTGTTGCCTCTGTCTATGAGGAAATATTCAGGCAGAGACTTCACGTTGTATATGCCTACGTTGCGTGAGTCGGCCCCCTGAGGATCACGCACGCACACCCACGGCAGAGCGGCAGTCTGTTGTTTCCAGAAATGCTCGTCGTCGTTGAGTGCCACTTGATAAATCTCGAACCCACGGTCGTGATATTTGTTGTACATCTCGCGCAGAGCCAGTATGCGAGCCGGCGAGTCCTTGGTGCCGAAGAGATGGAAGTCGAGCATGACCACCTTGCCCTTTAGTTGGCTGAGGCTCCTCTGCTGTCCCTTGTTGTCGGTCAGGCTGATGTCTATAAGTCCCGCAGTCACCACCTTCTTCGAGTCTATCTCCATGGGCGCGTTGTTAGCGTCCGCTATGCGCTCGTTTCTCATGCCTGATAAGGCTATGTTGTGCAGGTTCTCACCTCTTGGAGCTCCAGGGTAGAACGTGTCCCAGCTTGTGGCTACGGCCGCAAAGGCGCGGATGTCATCGCGGTTGTCGCGCGGGTTGAAGATGAGCCAACTGCCGAGCGTCTGAAACAGGGCGAAATAGGACGAAGCCGCCTGTGGAGCCTTGAATATGAAGTCGGCCTTCACCCTCTGCTTATATTCGGCAACAGCCTTCAGCACACTGTCGCGCACAGCCTGCGCCCCCATGTCAGCGTTGTTCTGTATGGCCATCACTCTGTTTTGCAGGTCTATCTGCATTAGCGCAAGCTTCTTAATCTGCGAGCACTCCTCGGAGCCGTTCACCTCGTAGGCTGTAGCCATGTTGGCATAGTCGGCCTTAAGCTCCACGGTCTCGGTAGAGTCGATGGCCACGTTTATTATCTGTCCGGCAATGCGCAGACGATAGAACTCCGGTGCCTCGGGGCGGTCGTCACTGAAGCCGAAAGCCCCCGTGTCGTCGAGCTTGGCCGAGTCGAGCTTGACAATGCCGTCAATGCCGATGTTCTCGAAGTATAGTGTCGAGTCCTTAGCGCCCGTTATGTTGCCTTTGATGTGGAATCTCCCGTCTCCGCAAGAGGCGAGGCACAGTGCCGCCAGTGCCATTGCGGCGGCTTTGGTGAAGTGTCTCATAGGTAATAATGTTTTTAGTTGTTCGTGCAAAGTTAGTGCAAATAGGGTTAACGGCAAAACAAAACATCTTTCTATTGCATAGAAAATAGACGGCGAGACACCATTTCCCATGCGAAAACATTACTTTTGCACGCGATTGGAAAGCTAATAAACGAAGCAATAAGTAGACACAACCGCATAGAGACTTATGGAAAAGAAGACAATGCTTATGGTAGCCTTGCTGGGCTATATCGTGGCTGGCAAAGCGCAGACGGTCAACACCGCCGACTCGCTCACGATGGAAAAGATGGTGCAGAGCCTGCCAGAAGTGATGGTGAAGGGACGCGCACCTGTGGTGAAGGCCGAACGAGGCATGCTCTCCTACAACATGCCGCAGCTTTTGAAGCAACTCCCCGCCGACAATGTCTATGAGGCTCTCACACACATACCAGGCATAAGCGATGCCGACGGAGGCATAAAGTTGGCCGGCAATGACATTACGCTCATCATCAACGGACAAACCACCACGCTCACACAAGAGCAACTGACCGACCGACTGAAGTCCATGCCCGCCTCGCAGTTGGCCAAGGCTGAGGTCATGCTGGCGGCTCCTGCACGCCTTCACGTGAGGGGCATGGCCATAAACATAGTGACGAAAGACTATGCGGGCACCAACCAACTGTCGGGACAAATGAACGGCGGACTCCAGCAGAACAAGTATGCCAAAGGCTTTGCCGACGCCTATCTCTCATGGCAAAGGGGCAAGTTCGGACTTGAAGCGCAATACTCCTTCATCGATGGCAACAGCTACGGCGATGTGAACCGTATGGCCAACCATCCACTGCAAGGTCAACGCGTGGCTTACGAAGACTATACTTGGCAGAAGGCCCTTAACCTCACACACGACTACAGGCTCGGACTAAGCTACGCCTTCGACAAGAACCATCGCATGGAAGTAGCCTACACGGGCAAGTGGGAAAAGAATTGCACCACCAATCACACCACTGGCTCGAGCACGAGTAGCACCCACTTCGACAGTCATGTGTATTTGCACAATGTGGACTTGAACTACACACTGCCTTTCGGCTTGACTCTCAGCGGCTCATACACCCACTACCGTACGCCACAGCAACAGACGCTCAACGGAACGTTCGTCTCCGCCGACACACAACGGGACTTCATCAGTGTGAGCAAGCAAACCATAAACAAGTGGGCGTTTGCCGCCGACCAGAATCACACACTGCAGCACGGCTGGGGACTGAACTACGGAGTGAAGGCGCAGTTCACCAACAACGACAACAGTCAGCTCACGCTCGACAACAACGGTCTTGCTCTTGACGACGCCACCAGTAGTGTCAGTATATACGAACGCATTTGGAATATATACGGTGGGTTCAGCAAGGACTTTGGTAAGGGCATAAGTCTGGAGATGTCGCTTGCCGCCGAGCAATACCACTCTTCGCTGTGGAACGAGTGGAGGCTCTATCCCTCGTTCAGCTTCTTGTGGAAGGTAAATGAAAACCACGTGCTGAACCTTTCGTTCAGTTCCAATTCCGAATATCCCAGCTACTGGTCAACAATGGGGGCCAGACACTACTCGTCTATTTATTGCGAGATATGGGGCAACCCAAGTCTGAAGCCTTACTCCGACTATAACGTCAACCTGATGTGGCAGATAAAGCAGCGCTACACGCTCATGGCCTTTGCCAGCGTGAAGCCCGACTACTTCGTGCAGCTGCCCTATCAGACCACCGAGCGCATGGCCGTGATAATGCAGGAGACCAACTTCAACTTCAACCGCAGTTACGGACTGCGAGCCTTCGCCATGTTCAACTGCGGCAAGTGGCTTAGCGGCAACGCCTATGCCGTTGGCATGCTCAAGCATGACAAGAGCGACAACTTCTTCGACCTCCCCTTCGATCGCAAGCGGTTTACTGCCATCCTTGGAGGCACGGCATCGGTGAAGCTCCTCGCCAAGCACGACCTGCGCCTCATACTTAATCCCTTCTACCAGTCGAAAGCCATTCAGGGAGTGTATGACATACAACCCGTGTTCACCATGGACGCTGTCTTGCGCTGGACTTCGGCCGACGGCCGATGGGGCGTGCGCATAAACGGACAGAACATCTTCAACAACCGCTTCGATACCCGTTCGGTGCAAGGCAACCAAGACTACCGCATGAAGCTAGCCAAGAACTGGCCCACCTACACCTTTGCCCTCATCTACAAGTTCGGCGGCTACAAGGAAAAGAGTGTCAAGGAGGTCGATACCTCGCGTATGGGCCACTGACCATACATGGCCTTGACTTTGTGCGCTGAAAGCATAAAATAAGCCGTGAGGCTTTGTTTTGTCTCGCAATAGCCGTACCTTTGCAGGGTTGTAAGCAAGGTGCCCGAGCCGATTTAGACTCTTGCTTGCAGACGATTAACGATTTTGGAAGCCTAAGGTTATGGTGTTGAACTACATTTGGATAGCATTTTTCCTCATCGCCTTTGCCATTGCGGTGGTGAAACTTGTGTTTATGGGCGACATGGAGGTGTTTCCTGCCATGATGGACTCCACGTTCTCTTCGTCGAAGACTGCCTTTGAGATTTCCCTTGGCCTCACCGGTGTGCTGTCGCTGTGGTTGGGCGTGATGAAGATAGGAGAGCGTGGCGGCATGGTCAATGCACTTGCACGCCTGCTTAGTCCTCTTTTCTCCAAACTCTTCCCCGACATTCCAAAAGGGCACCCCGTGACCGGGAGCATCTTCATGAACATTGCGGCCAACATGCTGGGACTGGACAATGCCGCCACTCCCCTCGGCCTCAAGGCCATGGAGCAACTTCAACAGTTGAACGACAAGAAAGACACGGCCACCAACCCCATGATAATGTTCCTCGTGCTCAACACAAGCGGCCTGACGCTAATACCCGTAAGCATACTCGTTTATCGCGCACAGCTCGGTGCGGCACAGCCCACCGATGTTTTTGTGCCCATACTCCTCGCCACGTTCTTTTCAACACTGGCCGGAATAGTGGTGACCAGCCTCTACCAGCACATCAACCTGCTCAACCGCACCATACTTATTGCCTTGGGAGGTCTGAGCGTGTGCGTAGCCGCCATCATCTGGGGCTTCGGACAGATGGATAAAGAGACGATGAACCTCGTGAGCACCAGTGTGGCCAACATTCTGCTCATGCTGATAATAGTGGGCTTCATAGTGGCGGGCATGCGCAAGAATGTTAACGTCTATGACGCGTTCATAGAGGGCGCTAAAGACGGCTTTGCCACTGCCGTGCGCATCATCCCCTATCTCGTGGCCATACTTGTGGGCATAGGTGTGTTTCGCGCTTCGGGTGCCATGGCCATGCTTGTGGATGGTGTGCGCTGGACCGTTGAGGCCCTTGGAGGCAACAGCGACTTCGTGGGAGCATTGCCCACGGCCCTGATGAAGCCCTTGTCGGGCAGTGGGGCGCGCGGCATGATGGTAGATGCCATGACCACCTACGGAGCCGACTCGTTTGTTGGCCGTCTTAGCTGTGTTTTCCAAGGCTCCACCGACACTACCTTTTATATCCTCGCAGTCTATTTCGGCAGCGTAGGCATACGCTACACACGCCATGCGGTGGCCTGCGGACTGTTGGCTGACGTGGCTGGAGTGGTGGCGGCAATAGCAATATGTTACATGTTCTTCTGAAATAACCATGGCAAATCTTAAATCCTTGGCCAAGGACACGGCCATATACGGTCTAAGCAGTATAGTGGGACGCTTCCTCAACTATCTGCTTGTGCCTCTCTACACCGCCAAGCTGTCGGCTGAAAGCGGCGGCTACGGAGTGATAACCAACATCTACGCCTACACCGCCTTCCTGCTCGTGCTCCTGACCTATGGCATGGAGACCACATTCTTCCGCTTTGCCAACAAGGAGGGGGAGCATCCCCAGCGTGTCTATTCCACCATACTGATGTCGGTGGGCTTCACGTCGCTGTTGTTTGTGGCGTTGGTCTTTGTATTCATTGGTCCGCTGTCGGCCTTCATGGGCTATGGCGACCACCCGTCGTATGTTTGGGTGATGGCCGTGACCGTGGCGATAGACGCCTTTCAGTGCATACCGTTCGCCTACCTGCGCTTTCAGAAGCGACCGGTGAAGTTTGCCGCCCTCAAACTGTTGTTCATCGTGATGAACATCGCGCTCAACCTCTTCTGCTTCGTGGTAATGCCCGAACTGACCGGCCACGCCACCGACGTGGGCTACGCTTTCTACATCAACCTGGCTTGCACAGGTTCCATAACCATGCTGTTCTGGCGTGAGCTTACAGGCTTCCGCTATGTGTTCGACCGTGCCTTGCTGCGCCGTATGCTGTCCTACAGTTGGCCCATACTCGTGCTTGGCATAGCCGGAATACTCAACCAGACGGCCGACAAGATACTCTTTCCTTATATATATAAGGCCTCCGATGCCCACAGTCAGTTAGGCATCTATGGAGCAGCATCGAAGATAGCCATGATAATGGCCATGATTACCCAAGCCTTCCGCTATGCCTACGAGCCGTTTGTGTTCGGCAAGGCCAAGGATAAGGACAATCGCGAGACCTATGCCAAGGCCATGAAGTACTTCCTCATCTTCACGCTGATGGCTTTCCTTGTGGTAGTGGGCTATATGGGTTTGCTCAAGCACATAATAGGGCGCGACTACTGGGCTGGACTGCGTGTGGTGCCTATAGTGATGGCCGCAGAGATAATGATGGGCGTCTATTTCAACCTCTCATTCTGGTATAAGCTCATCGACAAGACCATCTGGGGCGCATGGTTCTCGGGACTGGGCTGTGCCGTGCTCATAATAATAAATGTGGTGTTTGTGCCTCGTTATGGTTACATGGCCTGTGCGTGGGCGGGATTTGCCGGCTACGCCACCGCCATGCTCACCAGCTATTTCGTGGGACAGAAACACTATCCCATAAACTATCCCATAAAACAAATAATGGTATATGTCGCACTGGCGGCAGTGCTCTACTTCGCCATGACAGAAGCCAACGCCTGTCTGCCCGTATGGGCGGCCTTGTTGGTCAACACCGCACTCATAGCTGTGTTTGCAGTCTATCTCGTGAAGCGCGATTTCCCGCTTGGTTCGCTGCCTGTGGTGGGCAAATACTTCAAGACTCCAAAGAACAACTAACAAAGGGTGGGGCCAAGCGCACCACCGCAAACGACAATACAGAACGAATGAAGAAAGCAACATTGTTGATGGCGGCACTCCTCGCTGTGGGAACCGCCAAGGCAGATGAGGGCATGTGGACTCTCTACAATCTGCCGCAGGCCGTCTATGGCCAGATGCAGGCCGAGGGCTTCACTCTGCCTTACGAGGGACTATATAGTAGCGACAAGGCTATCAAGAATGCCGTGGTGAACTTCTGCGACTACTGCACTGGTGTGGTGGTGTCGCCCGACGGACTGGTGTTCACCAACCATCACTGCGGCTTCGAGTCCATACGCAGCCACTCCACCGTGGAGCACGACTATATGCTCAACGGCTTCTACGCCAAGACACAAGCCGACGAACTGCCCAACGAGGATATGTTCGTGAGCTTTATGGTGGACCAGCTGGACATAACCGACAAGTTGGACAGTATGGGAATAAACACCATGAAGCCATCAAGACAGGAGACCTTCCTCGACTCCATACAGAACGAATGGTCGAAGGAGGTGAAGAAGCGCGACTCCACGCTGCGCCTAGAGATACTGCCGTTCTATGAGGGCAACAAATACTACGCCACCACCTACCGCGACTTCACTGACCTGCGCCTTGTGTTCGCCATACCAAAGTCTATGGGTAAGTTCGGGGGCGAGACCGACAACTGGATGTGGCCGCGGCAGACCTGCGACTTCTCCGTGTTCCGCATCTATGCTGACCCGAAGACCAACGGTCCGGCCAAATACAGCAAGGACAATGTGCCCTACCGTCCTGACTCGTGGGCTACGGTTTCACTCGACGGCTATAAGGACGGCGACTTCTCCATGACAGTGGGTTATCCGGGAAGTACCAGCCGCTACCTCTCGTCTTACGGCATACGTGAGCGGCGCGACGCAAAGAACGAGCCGAGGGCGCAGGTGCGCGGCGTGAAGCAGGAGGTGATGAAGCGTCACATGGATGCTGATGAGGCTGTGCGCATAAAGTACGACTCCAAGTATGCCCAAAGCTCCAACTACTGGAAGAACTCTATAGGCATGAACAAGTGCATAGACAGTGTGGGGCTGATAAAGCAGAAGGCCGACTTCGAGGCGCGCATTGCTCACTTCGTTGACTCCACCGGCTACCTGAAGGGCGAACTTGACTTCGACTTGTTGAAGAGTCTCTACGACAAGCGTCTTGACTTGGTGCGCACGCTGACCATCTTCGGCGAGACGTTCTTCCGCACCAACGAACTGGCCACACGTTCCATGAAGGTGCACAACGGCATGGAGGTGAAAGGGCCGGAGAAGAAAGCCAAGAAGCAGTATGTGGAGTTTGACGACAATAGCGACGCTTGGGACGAGGCTACCGACAAGGAGGTTTATGCCGTGCTGTTGGATAACTACCGCAAGAACGTGAGCCGTGACTATCTGCCCGACTTCTACAAAACCATAGACAGTCAGTTTGGCGGCGACTGCGCCAGGTATGTTGATTATCTATGGACCAACTCGGTGC
>CAVHDN010000017.1:0-14899 GCA_963634315.1 Flexilinea sp.
ACTTGGTTGCTACGTTCCAGCACACCGATTGGCAAACAGAGTTCACATGGGTTGTCAAAGTGTCAAATCCAAAGTCACAGAGTCTTCCATTCTTCCTCAAGGCCACTGACTTTACGGAGATAACCGACTTGAACAACAGTTCGTACAACTTCGAGTTGAGAGTGCACCCCACACAGGTTCACTACATCGAGCTTCCACAACCGAACCGCGCTTACGAGAACTTCATCATCACTTGCTCCGACAATAACTTGCAGAACGTACTCAAAGAACAGTACAGCAAGACTTGGAACAACGAATTTGCATACTACGCCCACGATAAAGACGAAGTGAAGACAGGTGCCTTGATGATGTTCGACGGAATGAAGAAGATTGTCGCAGGTTATGGCACTGAAATCGTAGAAAAAGGCTTCACCGGCAAATACACATTCCGCCTGAAGAAGACTGAAGACGGAGAGGTAATGGCAACGTTCACATTGGACAACGGAAAGATAGTGGAGGAATAACACCTCCCTATCGTGAGCCATAGCCCACAAGCATGCGCCCTGAAGAGGCTTTCAGCGTTGGTTTTGTTGACGCTGCGCCTCTTCAGGGCGCAATGTTTTCTTGATGACGCAAGGCCGTCTGCCAGCTATTTAAGGCGGGTTCTAAAAATTCCCACCTTAAATGTGGAACACCCGCGCTACGTTGCTGTTGGTCTGTCGAGCCACCTCGTCCTCCGACACCCCGTAGCACTCGGCCATCTTCTTCAACACGAAAGCCACGAAAGCACTCTCGTTGCGCTCACCGCGCATGGGCACGGGGGCCATGTAGGGCGAGTCGGTCTCAAGCACAATGCGTGAAAGTGGTATCTGGGCGAGGGTCTCGGGCAGGTGCGATTTCTTGAAGGTGAGCACTCCGCCTATGCCAAGCACAAACCTATCGAAGCGCAACAGCTCCTCGGCCTCGTTTGCGTTGCCTGTAAAGCAGTGGAACACACCGCCCGGCAACTCCGCCTCATACCTCTTGAGCACCCTGACCATGTCTTGCTGAGCCTTGCGGCAATGTATCATCAGGGGCAACTGCTGCTCCACCGCCCAGCAAACCTGGTCTTCAAAAGCCTCCAACTGCTCCTTCTCAAACTCTCGGCTCCAATAATAGTCGAGCCCCACCTCACCTATGGCTATGAAGCGAGGTGACATGAGCTTGTGCATCTCGGCAAGAACGGAGCGGAAATCGGCCTTCACCTCCTCTGGATGAAGTCCTATCATGGGATAAGCAAAGCCAGGATAGCGGTCGCAAGTGGCCGTTACCGTGGCCACCGACTGCAGGTCGATGGACGGAATGAGCACCTTCGACACCCCAGCGGCCTTAGCGCGCGCTATGGTCTCGTCGCGGTCGGCATCGAATTCAGCCCCGTCGAGATGGGCGTGTGTGTCTATGAAAGTTATCATGGATGTGTGCGTGTCAGTTCTCACGGTGCATCATGTTGAGCACGAAGTCGCGCATATGGGCCTTGCGCTCTTCGACCACGCCCACCCTGTCGAGCTGTTTTATGCACTCCTGGAAATAGTAGTTTATCTTCTCCTCGCAAAGTTGGCGGATGCCGATGGCATCGTAGAGTTTTGTCACTGCCTCAATCTTTGCCTTGCGGTCGAACTCCTTAGCGTTGACCCACTGCAGCAGTTCAGCCTTCTGTTCCGCATTAGCACGTTGGTAAGCGTTGATGAGCATGTAGGTCTTCTTGTTCGACACGATGTCGCCGCCAATGGCCTTGCCAAACACAGCAGGGTCGCCATAAACGTCGAGCAAGTCGTCTTGTAGTTGGAACGCAAGGCCAAGTTGCTCGCCAAAGGCATAGAGGTTGTCGGCATCGCTATCGGGTGCGTCGGCAAGTATAGCCCCCATCTTCACCGCACAAGCCAACAACACGCTGGTCTTCAGGCGAATCATCTCTATGTATTCTTCCTCGGCAACATCGGTGCGGCACTCGAAGTCCATGTCGTACTGCTGCCCCTCCCCTATCTCAAGAGCCGTCTCAGTGAAGAGCCGCATCATAGGCTCCAACTTGTCGGCCGGGCACTGCTGCATCCTTTGGTAGGCGAGCACGAGCATCGAGTCGCCCGACAGTATGGCCGTGTTGGCATCCCACTTGCAGTGCACTGTGGGTTTACCACGCCGCACGTCGGCATTGTCCATCAAGTCGTCGTGCAAGAGAGTGTAGTTGTGGTAGGTCTCCAAGGCACAGGCAGGCATGAGTATGTCTTGTGGATTGTCCTTGAAGAGGTTGTAGGCGAGCATCATCAGCACAGGGCGTATGCGTTTGCCGCCCATAGAAAGCGCATATTTCACTGGTTCGTAGAGTGACTCTGGCTTGCGTGTATATTGAAGATTGTCGATGAAGTGGTTTATCTCATTCAGAATTTCATTACCTGTCAGCATGGTCAAAACGTATTTAGGTTTAACTTTGTTTCTTGGAGTCGCTCTTGTCTTTGCTGCAGCGTCAGAGCTTGAACACTATCGGTATGCGCACCATTGTGCGGCAAGGCTTGTCGTGCTGCACACCCGGCTTCCACTTGGGCATCATGCGCATGACCCTCAGAGCCTCACGGTCGCATGATGGATGGAGAGCCTGCACCACCTTAAGTCCTGAAACGGAACCGTCGCGGTTGATGATGAACTGCACCACCACCTTGCCCTCCACCTTTTGCTGCTGTGCCGTGGCGGGATAGCGCAGGTTCTTCGTGAGCCACTTCATGAACTCCACCGCTCCGCCGGGAAACTGCGGCAAGTCTTCCACAACGTGGAAGTTGAGCGGATTGTCGTGCGTGTCGGTAGCCAATGGCGAGAGAGCTTCTGTCTGTCCCTCGTCGCCCTCCTTGCTCGTCTCCACAGAGCCTTCATCGGACGCAGCATCAGGATTGCCCTTGTCGGCCACAGGTGCCATCTCGGCAGCCTCAACACGGTTGTCCACCACCTTTACTTTAGCAGCCTCAGCCGCCTTGTGCTGTTTGGGCATAAGGGCCACCATATCGTGCTGTGCAGCTGGGGTGACCAAGTCGATGTCTTGCGGCAGGTCGTCAAGGATGTCGCTTTCGTCACTGCCGTCGGTTCCGTTGTCGGTGTACTCAAGCGCGACAAACACCAAGGCGAGCACCAACACCAAGCCCAACAGAAACCGTGTGGTTCGCTGGCTCTCCAAATCGGCGCTCCTTGACTTCTTCGACTCCATGCCCCTTTCAATATAATATTATTCCGTGTTTGTTCGTTATATACTACGAACCCATTGGTTTACTGCTACAAAAGTAGCGCAGATATTTGAAAAAGCCTTATCTTTGCCGATAATTTAGCATTAAAGAGATGAAAAAAGCGGTTTTTGCCATGCTCATGTGCCTAGGCTGGGCAAGCTCGCAAGCGCAGGAAAGTCAGACCACATTCAACTTCCTGAGGCTTCCGGTGAGTGCCCATGCGGCTGCATTGGGCGGAGAAAACATCACTATAGTGGAGGACGACCCGTCATTGCTGTTCCACAACCCGTCATTGCTGACAAACGTAAGCGACAAGTCGATAAACCTCAACTTCATGTCTTACATGGAAGGGGCGAAGACAGCCAGCGCTTCGTTTGCAAAAGCCATCAACGACAAGGCGAGCTGGGCTGTCGGAGCACAGTATATGGACTTCGGCTCAATGAAGGAAGTGACGGCAGACAACGTCATAACAGGCTCGTTCTCGGCCAAGGATGTGCTGGTATCAGGCTCGTTTGCCTATGTCCTCAGCAAGCACTTGGCCGGAGGCATCACCGCAAAGTTCATCTCCTCATCAATAGCTGGCTACAACGCGCTCGCTGTGGGCGTGGACCTCGGCCTCAACTACTACGACGAAGGGCGTGGACTGTCGATCTCGGCCGTGGCGCGCAACCTCGGTGGACAGGTGAAAGCCTATGAGGACGACTTCGAACGCATGCCCTTAGACCTGCAGGTGGGCGTGAGCAAGAAGTTGGGCAACGCCCCGCTACGCTTCTCGGCAACACTTGTAAAGCTCAACGACTGGGAGGATGGTCTGAAAAAGCACATCGTGGTGGGTGCCGACATTCTGCTCTCGGAGACCATATACATTGCTGGCGGATATAATTTCGGCCGTGCCGACGACATGACCATTGAGGACGCTGAAAACAGCAGCAGCCACGGTGCGGGCCTGTCGCTCGGCGCCGGTCTGCAGTTGGAGCGTTTCAAACTTCAGATGGCCTACGCCAAGTATCACGTCTCATCTACCTCGTTGCTCTTTAGTTTGACTTATTCACTTTGACATGAAGAAAATAGTAATAGCTATAGACGGCTTCTCTTCGTGCGGCAAGAGCACGATGGCCAAGGACCTGGCCCGCGAGATGGGCTACGTATATGTTGACACTGGGGCTATGTATCGCAGTGTGACGCTCTATGCCCTGCGCCATGGAATGTTCAATGCTGACGGCACTGTGAAAGAGGCTCTTTTGGCCGAGGCGATGGGCAACATAAAGATAGAGTTCAGACTCAACGCCGAGATAAACGCCCCCGATACATACCTCAACGGCAAGAATGTAGAGAGGGAGATACGCAGCATGGACGTGTCGTCACATGTAAGTCCCGTGGCCGCTCTGCCTTTTGTGCGCAAGGCCCTCGTGGCGCAGCAACAGGCCATGGGGCAAGGCGGCGGAGTGGTAATGGACGGACGCGACATTGGCACGACGGTGTTCCCCAACGCAGAGTTGAAGGTGTTTGTGACGGCCAGTGCGGAAGTGCGTGCCCAACGTCGCTTCGACGAGCTAAAGGGCAAGGGCGTGGAAGCCAACTACGACGAAATTTTGAAGAACGTGGAAGAGCGTGACCACATCGATTCGCACCGCGAGGTGTCGCCGCTAAGAAAGGCTGATGATGCGATAGAGCTGGACAACGGCCACATGACCATAGCCGAACAGAAACAGTGGTTGCTCGACAGGGTGAGGGAGAGAGTATAGCCCATTAAACGTAAAGATATGGTTTACGACTCCTAAAGAGCATCTTTAGAACCCGAGAAGAGCATGTTTAGCACTCGTAAAGGGCATGTTTAGCACTTATGAAGAAGTGGCGTTCTTGACACATGGGGTTTACAATATGTGCATGACGATGCAACAAATGTGTCAAAAGTGTGTTTTTATGTGTTGTTGCGCCAACAAAAAGGCGCATCTGGACTTAATAATAGTGTGATTTTGTGTAATTTTGCCGAGCAACTATTCATAAGGGTATAACAACTTACACATTATTTATATTATGGCAAATGTAATAAAACTGCATGGAGGGCTTGACATAAATCTTGCCGGGAAAGCCATGGAGAAGGATTTTGCGCTCAAGCCGTCGGGCAAATACGCCTTACAGCCAGCCGACTTCCCAGGCCTTACACCCAAGGTTGTGGTCAAGGAGGGCGACAGCGTGCGCGCTGGCGACGCCCTGTTTGTGAACAAAGCCAACCCGGAAGTGAAGTTCGCATCGCCCGTTGGCGGTACCGTTACGGCCATCGTGCGCGGCGAAAGGCGCAAGGTGATTTCCGTGGAGGTCACGGCCGACGACAAGCAGGGTGCGGTGCTCTTCGGCAAAAAGGATGTGTCCGCTCTTGACGGCGACGCTGTGGTAAAGGCTCTGCTTGAGGCAGGACTGTTCGGGTTTATCACTCAACTGCCCTATGCCGTGTCAACCAATCCGCAAACCAAACCTAAGGCCATCTTCGTTTCGGCTCTTAGAGACAAACCGCTTGCCGCCGACTTCGAGTATGAGTTGCGCGGACAGGAGGATAGTTTTCAGGCGGGACTCACTGCCTTGTCGAAGATAGCCCGCACGCATCTTGGCATAGGGGTGAAGCAGACTGCCGACGCTCTTGTCAACGCACGCGACGTTGAGGTGAGCGTGTTCGACGGCGCGTGTCCCGCAGGCAATGTGGGAGTGCAGGTCAACCACATCGACCCGGTGAACAAAGGCGAGACGGTGTGGACGGTTGACCCTACGGTAGTGCTGTTCATAGGCCGACTGTTTCTCACCGGACACGTTGACATGCACCGCAAGGTGGCCTTCGTTGGCAGTGAGGTGGAGCATCCAGCCTACACAGACATGCTGGTGGGACAAGACTTAGGTTCGCTATTGGCGCAAGGTGTGCGCTCTGACCATAAGGTGAGAGTCGTCAACGGCAATGTGCTCACAGGCAAACCCACATCGAAGGACGGCTTCCTTGGTGCCTACAGCTCTGAGGTGACAGTCATACCCGAGGGTGACGATGCCGACGAACTGGCGGGCTGGATCATGCCGCGCCTGAAGCAGTTCTCCGTAAGCCGCAGCTACTTCTCATGGTTGCGCCGTGGCGTGGAGTATGTGCTCGACGCTCGTGTGAAAGGCGGGGAGCGCCACATGATAATGAGCGGCGAATACGACAAGGTGCTGCCCATGGACATCTACGCAGAGTTTCTCATCAAGGCAATTATTGCCGGCGACATAGACAAGATGGAGCAACTGGGCATTTACGAGGTGGCTCCCGAAGACTTCGCCCTCGCAGAGTTCGTTGACAGTTCTAAGCTCGAACTGCAGCGCATAGTGCGCGAGGGACTTGACATGGTGCGAAAAGAAAACTGATAAAGAAAATACCTAATGATATGAGTGCATTAAAAAAATATTTGGATAAGATAAAGCCAAACTTTGAGGCGGGCGGCAAACTGCATGCGCTGCACAGCCTCTACGACGGCTTCGCCACGTTCTTGTATGTGCCTAACACCACTTCACACACCGGCACCAACATCCACGACTCCATCGACTCAAAGCGCATCATGAGCATGGTGGTCATTGCTCTGTTGCCAGCCATGCTCTTTGGCATGTACAACGTGGGCTACCAGAACGCTCTCGCGGCAGGGACGCTTGCCGAGACGGGCTTCTTCGAACTGTTCCTCTATGGTTTCCTCGCCGTGCTGCCCAAGATTGTGGTGAGCTATGTTGTGGGTCTGGGCATTGAGTTTGCCTGGGCGCAGTGGAAAGGTGAGGAGATACAGGAGGGGTTTCTCGTGTCCGGCATCATCATACCGCTCATCGTACCTGTGGGCTGTCCGCTTTGGATGCTCGCACTGGCCGTGGCCTTTGCCGTAATCTTCGCCAAGGAGATATTCGGAGGCACAGGCATGAACATATTCAATGTGGCTCTCGTGGCCCGTGCGTTCTTGTTCTTCTCCTATCCCACGAAGATGAGCGGCGACAGTGTGTGGGTGGCCACGCACAGCATATTCGGCTTGGGCAACGACCTGCCCGATGCCTTCACCTGTGCCACTCCTTTAGGTGAGGTGGGTCAGGGACTGCCAGTCAACCAGTCGTTGGCCGACATGGTCTTGGGCTTCATCCCCGGCAGTGTGGGCGAGACGAGCGTGGTGGCCATAGCCATTGGCGCAGTGATACTGCTCTGGACGGGCATAGCCAGTTGGCGCACCATGCTCAGCGTGTTTGTGGGAGGCGGCCTCACGGCGGCTCTCTTCGGTTGGCTCGGCCTCACCACCATCCCTTGGTATGAGCACCTCGTGCTTGGCGGCTTTGCCTTCGGCGCAGTGTTCATGGCCACCGACCCGGTGACAAGCGCACGCACAGAAAAGGGGAAATATGTCTTCGGCTTGCTCGTGGGCTTCGTTGCGGTACTCATAAGGGTGAAGAACCCCGGCTACCCTGAGGGCATGATGCTCGCAATACTGTTGGCCAACATGTTGGCACCGCTCATCGACTATTGTGTGGTGCAGGCCAACATATCCAAGCGCATGAAACGTTCAACCCAAAAAGGCAAATGATTATGGCAGGAATGAACAATAAGAAAGGAATGAACACCAATTCCAACGCTTACATTATTATATATAGCGTCATACTCGTGCTGATTGTGGCCTTTGTGCTCGCCTTTGTGTCGCAGTCGCTCAAACCCATGCAGGACGTAAACGTGGCTCTCGACAAGAAGAAGCAGATACTTGCATCGCTCAACATTCGCGACTTGGCCGACGATGCAGTGGCCGCCAAGTATGCCGAGGTGGTTGTGGCCGACGAAGTGCTGAAGGCCGACGGCTCTGTGGCGGAGCCTGGTTCAAAGGGCGGTGAGGAAGCTGGTTTTAAGCTCAACAGCGCTGACTACAAGAAGGGGCGGTTGGCTCTCTTCGTGTGTGCGGTTGACGGACAGACCAAGTATGTCGTACCCGTCTATGGCATGGGGCTGTGGGGCCCGATATGGGGCTATGTGGCCATCGATGCCGACGAGAACACCGTCTATGGTGCCTACTTCAACCACGAGAGCGAGACTGCTGGTCTCGGTGCGGAGATTAAAGACAGTCGCGCTTGGCAGGAGCAGTTCCGCGGCAAGAAGATTTTCGCCGAGGGGAAAGACGATGTGGCTCTGTCGGTAGTGAAGAAGAACGATGTGAAGAACCCCGCTTCGGAGTGCGACGCCATCACTGGAGCTACGCTTACCTCGGTGGGCGTGAGCGATATGTTGCACGCTTGCCTGAAGTCATACAAGGCTTTTTTCAATGCAAAAGAACAATAAGGAGGCAAAACGATTATGAGCAAAATATTCACTAAGGAAAACAAGGAGGTTTTCGTCAAGCCGCTCAACCTTGACAACCCCATTCTGGTGCAGGTGTTAGGCATCTGCTCGGCCTTGGCCGTTACCTCGCAACTGAAACCCGCCATCGTCATGGGACTTGCCGTGACGGTCATCACGGGCTTCTCCAACGTTATCATATCGCTGATACGCAACACCATCCCCACGCGCATCCGCATCATCGTGCAGCTGGTGGTGGTGGCCGCTCTTGTAACGGTGGTTAGTCAGGTGCTGAAAGCCTTTGCCTACGACGTGAGCGTACAGCTTTCGGTTTATGTGGGACTTATCATCACCAACTGCATCCTCATGGGCCGTCTCGAGGCGTTCGCCATGATGAACAAGCCGTGGCCGAGTTTCCTCGACGGCATAAGCAACGGCCTTGGCTACGCCGCCATTCTGGTCTTGGTGGGCTTCGTGCGTGAACTGCTTGGGCGCGGCAGCGTACTGGGCTTTCAGGTCATTCCGCAGAGCGTCTATGACCTTGGCTATGTCAACAACGGCATGATGTCCATGCCCGCCATGGCCTTGATACTTTTAGGATGTGTCATCTGGGTTCACAGAGCCTATTTTTATAAGGAGAAATGACAATGGATAATACACTGAACTTGTTCATCAGGTCGATATTTGTCGATAACATGATATTCGCGTTCTTCCTTGGAATGTGCTCTTTCCTGGCCGTTTCAAAGAACGTGAAGACATCTTTGGGCTTGGGACTCGCCGTGACGTTTGTGCTTGTGGTGACTGTGCCAGTCGATTACCTCCTGCAGACCAAGGTGCTGGGCGACGGTTGCCTCGTGGAGGGCGTTGACTTGTCGTATCTCAGCTTCATTCTTTTCATAGCGATAATAGCTGGCATAACACAACTCGTGGAGATGGCCGTGGAGCGCTACTCGCCCTCGCTTTATTCAGCATTGGGCATCTTTCTGCCGCTGATAGCCGTAAACTGCGCCATTATGGGTGCGTCGCTCTTCATGCAGCAGCGCATCAACCTCGATCCTTCGAGCAGCCAGTACATCGGCAGCACGCTCGACGCCGTGGTCTATGCCCTTGGCAGTGGCATAGGCTGGACGCTTGCCATAGTGTCGATGGGTGCCATACGCGAGAAGATGCAGTACAGCGATGTGCCAAGACCACTGCAGGGACTGGGCATCACGTTCATCACGGTGGGCCTTATGGCCTTGGCCATGATGTGCTTCTCTGGGTTGAAGATATGATAGAGGCTAATGGTAAACAAAAGAAACTTGAACAAAGTAATATATGGGACAATTCATATTAGTTAGCATAGCAGTGTTTCTTGTCACGATACTGCTCTTGGTGGTGGTGTTGCTCGCGGCCAAAAGCTACTTGTCGCCGAGCGGCAACGTCACTATAACAATCAACGGCGACAAGAAGTTGGATGTGGCGCAGGGCAACAGCTTGATGTCCACTCTCAACGAGAACGGCATATACCTGTCGTCGGCATGCGGCGGCAAGGCTTCGTGTGGACAGTGCAAGGTGCAGGTGACAGAGGGCGGAGGAGAAATTCTCGACTCGGAAAAGCCGCACTTCACCCGCCGACAGATTAAGGACCACTGGCGTCTTGGATGCCAATGCAAGGTACGCGGCGACATGGCCATCAAACTGCCCGAGAGTGTGCTTGGCGTGAAGGAATGGGAGTGCACCGTCATTTCCAACAAGAACGTGTCGTCGTTCATCAAGGAGTTCATTGTGGCACTGCCGCCGGGCGAGCACATGGACTTCGTGCCTGGCTCCTATGCAGAGATAAAGATTCCGGCCTACGACTGCATAGACTACGACAAAGACTTCGACAAGGCCGACATTGGTGAGGAGTATCTGCCGTCGTGGGAGAAGTTCAACATCTTCTCACTCAAGGCCCACAACCCACAGCCAACCATGCGCGCCTACTCCATGGCCAACTACCCTGCCGAGGGTGACCGCATCATGCTCACCGTGCGCATAGCCACCACACCGTTCAAGCCACGTCCGCAGGTGGGCTTCCAAGACGTGCCCACGGGCATTGCCTCGTCGTACATCTTCAGCCGCAAGCCCGGCGACAAGGTGATAATGAGCGGTCCTTATGGCGACTTCCACCCCATATTCGACTCCAAGAAAGAGATGATATGGGTGGGCGGAGGTGCCGGAATGGCTCCGCTGCGCGCGCAGATAATGCACATGACCAAGACACTCAACACGCGCGACCGTGCCATGCACTACTTCTATGGCGCACGTTCGCTCAGCGAGGTGTTCTATCTCGACGACTTCCTCCAGTTGGAGAAAGACTTCGACAACTTCCATTTCCATCTCGCGCTCGACCGTCCCGACCCTGCAGCCGATGCAGCTGGGGTGAAATACACACCGGGCTTCGTGCACCAAGTGATGTATGAGACCTATCTCAAAAATCATGAGGCTCCCGAAGACGTGGAGTACTACATGTGCGGCCCTGGACCAATGTCGAAAGCTGTGGTGAGCATGCTCGACAGTCTTGGAGTGAATTCAGAGTCCATCATGTACGACAACTTTGGAGGATAGGCACTAATCAGCCATTCCTTACATTATTACATTCTCACACGAAGCCGCTGGAAAACCAGTGGCTTCGTTGCGTTATGTGGCGAGCTTGCAGCTTTTTTCGGATATTCTTATTACCTTTGCAAGGTGACAACCGCATGTTTGCGGTCAATGAAAAAGCTTAAAGAAACTATGAGTATGCGGAAAAAACTTTTTGCAGTGGTGGCGGCTTTGATGGTGGCGGTTGCCGCCAACGCCCAATTTGAGAAAGGGAAAGTGTATGTTGGCGCATCGCTTTCCGGTTTGGACCTTAGCTACAACGGTGCCGACGAGGGCAAGTTTGCCGTTCAGGCCAGTGGCGGCTATCTGTTCGCCGACAATTGGATGCTCACCGGTCTGGTCGACGTTGACCACCACAAGGGCGGCACCGACTTCTCCATAGGTGCGGGTGCCCGTTACCACATCACCCAAAACGGACTTTATCTTGGTGCATCGCTTAAATATACCAATGTGGAAGGCTCCTACGACGACCTGCTGCCGGGTATACAGGTGGGCTACACCTTCTTCCTCAGCCGCACAGTCACCGTAGAGCCCGAGATATACTACGACCATGCCCTCTTCAACTTCAGCGACTACACCACAATAGGCTTCCGTGTGGGCATAGGCGTCTATCTCTGACATTCGACATTAAGAAAACTACAATAATAGCTATGTTAAGCGTAAACGAATTGGAAGATAGGCTTATAGACCTCGCCTTTGCCGAGGATATAGGCGATGGAGACCACACCACACTTTGTTGCATACCCGCCGATGCCATGGGCAAGTCGCACTTGCTCATAAAGGAAGACGGCATACTGGCTGGCGTTGAGGTGGCCAAGGAAGTGTTTCGCCGCTTCGACCCCGAGATGAAGGTTGAAGTGCTCATGGGCGACGGCACTGCCGTAAAGAAAGGCGACGTGGCCATGGTGGTGGAAGGGCGCATGCGCTCCCTGTTGCAGACCGAGCGTCTCATGCTCAACATCATGCAACGCATGAGCGGCATCGCGACCATGACCAACCGCTATGTCAAGCGTCTTGAAGGCACAGGCACCCGTGTGCTCGACACACGAAAGACCACACCGGGCATGCGCATGCTCGAGAAGCAGGCCGTGAAGATAGGCGGCGGATGCAACCACCGCATAGGCCTGTTCGACATGATTTTGCTCAAGGACAACCATGTGGACTTCGCCGGAGGCATTACCAACGCCATAAACCGCTGCCACGACTATCTCGAGAAGAAGGGTTTGGACTTGAAGATTGAGATAGAAGTGCGCAACTTCGACGAGCTCGGACAGGTGCTTGAGCGCGGCGGAGTGGACAGGATAATGCTCGACAACTTCTCCACCGCCGACACCAAGAAAGCAGTGGAGCTGATAGACCACCGCTATGAAACCGAGTCGAGCGGAGGAATAACGTTCGACACCATACGCGACTACGCCGAGTGTGGGGTCGATTTCATATCGGTAGGTGCGCTCACCCACTCGGTCAAGGGACTTGACATGAGCTTCAAAGCATGCTAAGTGTGCTCCTTTCGCTGCTTCTCGCAGTGAGTGTGACGTACAGTCCGCCAGTGGCCTACGAGATGTCGCTGGCGGGCAACTTCGGTGAGCCGCGCCCCAATCACTTCCATGGCGGCATCGATGTGAAGACCGACGGAGTGGTGGGCAAGCCCCTCCGAGCCATTGCCGACGGCTATGTGAGCCGCATCACCGTGGGACTGCTTGGCTTTGGCAATGCTCTCTACATCTCCCATCCCGACGGACACACCTGTGTCTATTGTCATCTGCAGTCGTTTGCACCGCGCATTGAGCGGCTTCTGCAGCGTTGGCAATACGAACACCAGTCGTATGTGGCCGACGTCCGGCTTTCCCCTTTGGACTGCCCTGTGGCGCGCGGACAGTTCGTTGCCGTAAGCGGCAACAGTGGAGCGAGCCAAGCCCCCCATCTGCATCTTGAAGTGCACGACACTCGCACTGGCAACATGCTCGACCCTCTCGACTTCCTTGGCATCTACGTCAACGACGGACTGCCGCCCATGGCCCACGGGTTCATGGCCTATCCTGTAAAGGGACAGGGCGTGTTCAACGGAGGCAGTGCCAAACAGACGTTCGGCTTCGGCTCTCACCATCTCTCGCGCCGCTTCACCGCATGGGGCAAGGTGGGCTTCGCCCTTTGGGCCAACGACTACATGGAGATAACCTACAACCGCTATGGCGTGAGGGAGACTACGCTCAAGGTGGATGGGCGCGTGGTGTTCCGCAGTGTGGTCGATAACATTCCGCAACAGCGCAACCGCATGGTCAATTCATGGGGCGACTACGAGCACTTCATGCGCTACGGCGTGTGGTACATGAAGTCATTCATAGAGCCGGGCAATACTTTACCCATGTTGGAAGCCTCCGACGGGAACGGATACATCGACTTCAACGAGCAGCGCGACTACCATTTGCAATATGAGCTGAAAGACTTCAAGGGCAACACTTCTTCCTATGACTTCACCGTGACGGGCACTCCCACGGCTTTGCCCAAGCCTTCGCCAAGCAAGCCGTTCAGCAAGATGCTCCACAACCGCATCAGCACGTTCACCCTACCTGGCATGCAGCTTGTGCTGCCGAGCGAAGCGCTGCCCTACGACATTGAACTGCACCCCGCAGTACAACCCCACGCCAACGGTCTTTCACCGTCTTATGCCTTTCAGGGCCGCTCGTTCCCTCTCTTCAACTGGGCGGAGCTGAGCATAGCAGTGCGCGGCAAGGTGGCCGACCCATCGAAACTCTATATCACAAGCGATCTCTGGGCGGCGCGGTTCTGCGGAGGAAGCTACAAGAACGGTTGGGTGACGGGGCGCATCAGGGAATTGGGAGCCCACTACCGCCTGGAATATGACGACCGTCCGCCTGTGATAACGCCTGTGGCACAAGGGCGGTGGAGCTCTACACGCACCATCCGCATAGGCTTGGCCGACAGTGGGAGCGGATTGAAGTCTTACAAGGGCTTTATAGACGGACGTTTCGTGCTCTTCAAGCAACTGGAAAAGAGTCCGTGGGTGGAATGTCGGTTGGCGGAGACTCCAATGTTCAAGACTGCACTGACTGCGGCAGACAAGTCTAAGCGCGAGCACCGTCTGCGCTTCATAGCCACCGACAACTGCAACAACACCAGCACGTTTGAGACCATCATTCGCTAACTGTGAGGATAATAAAAAAGGACTATTCCATAACGACAACAACAAGAAAACAAAGATAATACAGACATGAAAAAGGCAACACTAATTGCGGCAATGCTGACAGCTACGCTCTATGCGTCGGCATGCACCAACTTCATCGTGGGCAAGAAGGCCAGCACCGACGGATCTGTGCTCTGCACCTACAGTGCCGACGACTACGGAATGTTCCAGAGCCTGTCCCATTTCCCCGCAGCCAAGCATGCGGCGGGCGAGATGCGGCAGGTGTATGACTGGGACACCAATGAGTATCACGGACAAATACCCGAGGCACTGGAGACCTACAATGTGGTGGGCAACATAAACGAGTATCAGGTGACGATAGGCGAGACCACGTTCGGCGGACGCGAGGAGATGGTGGACAGCACAGGCACGCTGGACTACGGCTCTCTCATAACCATAGCCCTGCAGCGGTCGCGCACAGCCCGTGAGGCCATAGCCACCATGACCTCTCTCGCCGAGACCTACGGCTACAACAGCGAGGGTGAGACCTTCACCATTTGCGACCCCAACGAGGCGTGGATTATGGAGATGATGGGC